>UQHO01000001.1 GCA_900540995.1 uncultured Collinsella sp.
CACATTAAGTGCTTTCCTTTGCGTGCGGAACTCGCGACAAACTTAAACAGCGGGCGGCCCGTTCCGGGAATCCGACGTGCTCGTCGGGGCAACGTTCCTCACCAAAAAAGACCCGCTCCCCTGTTGGGAAGCGGGTCTTTGGAAGGACGGTTAACGTACTAGGAAATTACTCCTCGTCGTTGTCCTTGGCCTCTTCGGCGTCGTCGGTGTCCACGAGCTGGTTGAGCAGCTCGTCGAGGGAAGCCATGTCCTCGTTGATCGCGCCGTTGGCGGGAGCCTTCTTGTCGTCGATCGGGGCGCCCAGGAGCTCCTCGTCGGCGTCGGCGTGATGCGTCGGAGCGGAGGTACCCAGCAGGATATCGTCCGGACCGTCGGGGCTAAAGACCATCTGCAACAGCTGCGAGAGGTCTTCCTCGTCGGCAACGTCGTCGTTGTTCTCGAGGATGTAGAGCAGGTCGTGGGCCTCCAGGCCGTCACGGAGCTCCTCGATCGCCTTGGCACCGATGCCATCGATGCGCAGCAGATCCTCCTCGGACTTGCCGACCAGGTCGCCAACCGTCTCGATGCCGACCTCGCTGAACTTGTTGGTCCAGCGCTGCGACACGCCCAGGTCGTCGAACAGGTACAGGCGAGCCTTCTCGGCGGAGATGGTGTGGCCGTTGCGGGTGAACGAACCGTCAGCACCACCGAACTCGTCGTAGCCGGCCCAGTCGAGCTGCTGCGGGAGCTGCTCGTCCAGGTCCTTGAGCTCCACAGGAGCCCACTCAGGCAGCGACTTGGCATTGGGCGAAGCCGGACCGTCGATGTCGACATAGCCGTCGGCCGTGCGATACGTCAGCTTGGCGTTGGCGTACGGCTTGAGGCCGGTACCAGCCGGGATCTTCTTACCGACGATGACGTTGGACTTAAGGTCGAGCAGGTGATCGACCTTGCCCTCGATGGCAGCCTCGGTAAGGACGCCAGCGGTACGGATGAACGAAGCGCTCGACAGCCAGGAGTCGATGTTGGACGCGACCTTGAGCGTACCCAGGATGACGGGCTCGGCCACGGGAGCCTGACCGCCCAGACGGGCAACGCGCTCGACCTCGTCGGCGAACTCATAGCGGTCAACATACTGACCAAGCAGGTACTTGGAGTCACCGGGGTTGGTGATCTGAACGCGACGCAGCATCTGACGTGCGAGCACCTCGATGTGCTTGTCGTTCAGGTCGACGCCCTGGCTGGTGTAGACGTCCTTGACGCTCTCGACGAAGGTGTGCATCGTCGACTCGATGTCGGTCAGCTTGCGCAGGTTGCGGAAGTTGACGAAGCCCTTGGTGATCTGGTCGCCGGCGCGAACCTCGCAGCCGTCCTCGATCTCGGGCATAAAGCGCACCGAAGCGGGGACGCGACGCTCGTCGAGGACACGGGTGTGGTCCTCGGAGTCGGTGAGCGTCAGCACATACTCGGACTTCTCGGGCTTAATCGAGAGGTGGCCGGAGTACGGAGCCAGCTCGGCCTCGCGACCCAGAATCTTCTCGTTGACGTTGCCGACGATATCGAACATACGGCTGACCGTAGGCAGACCCTGCGTAATATCGTCGACGCCAGCGACGCCGCCGGAGTGAATGGTACGCATCGTAAGCTGCGTACCGGGCTCGCCGATGGACTGGGCGGCAATAATGCCGACCGCGGTACCGATGGCGACCGGACGACGGGTGGAAAGATCCCAGCCGTAGCACTTCTGGCACACGCCGTACTTGGAACGGCAGGTGAGCAGCGCGCGAAGCTTGACCTTCTTAAGGCCGGCATCGACCATCTTCTGGATGTCGGCGACCTTCTCGATGTAGCCGTCCTGCTCAAAGAGCACGGTGCCATCGGGAGCCACGACGTCCTCAATGAAGCAACGGCCGACGAGGTCGGTGTTGAGGTCGGTGGTGCCGGGGATGATGAGGTTGTAAGTGACGCCCTCGTGCGTACCGCAGTCCTCCTCGCGGACGATGACGTCCTGGGCCACGTCAACCAGACGACGGGTCAGGTAACCGGAGTCCGAGGTGTGGGATGCGGTATCGACCAGGCCCTTACGGGCGCCGTAGGTCGAAATGAAGTACTCGAGCGGCAGCAGACCCTCGCGGAAGTTCGCCTTAATGGGAAGGTCGATCGTCTCGCCGGACATGTCTGCCATCAGGCCACGCATGCCGCCGAGCTGACGCAGCTGGGTCTTAGAACCACGGGCGCCGGAGTCGGCCATCATGTAGAGCGGGTTCTCCTCGTCGAACAAGTCGAGCATGAGCGCTGCAACCTTGTCGGTGCAAGCGGTCCACTCGTTAACGACTTCGATGTGGCGCTCCGTCTCGTTGATGAAGCCCTCCTCGAAGTACTCGTTGATCTGGTCGACGTTGGCCTGGGCGCGGTCGAGCAGCTCCTGCTTCTCGGCAGGGATGAGAGCGTCCCACACCGAGATGGTGAGGCCGGCGCGGGTAGCGTAGTGGAAGCCGGAGTACTTGATGGCGTCGAGGATCGGACCGACCTTGGCCTCGGGATAGCGATCGCAGCAGTCGGCAACCAGCTTGGCCACGTCGCCCTTGACCATCTTGTAGTTCATGAACTCATAGTCTTCGGGCAGGCACTGGCGGTTGAAGATGATGCGGCCGATGGAGGTCTCGAAGCGCGCGGTCTTGTTGCCGGTGACGTCGTAGTCGACAAACTCGTTCTTGCCGTTCTTGACGCGGAAGATACGGGTGCCGTCCTCGTTGATGACATTGGCGTCGGCAGCGGACACGCGGACCTGAATCTTGGCCTGCATGTCGACCTCGGAGCGGCAGTCATAGGCGTGCAGCGCGTCGTCAAAGCTGGCGAACACGTGGTTCTCGCCCGGCAGACCGTCGCGGACCTGGGTCAGGTAGTACACACCGATGATCATGTCCTGCGAGGGGATGTTGACCGGCTTGCCGGATGCCGGCGAGCGCAGGTTGTTCGCAGAGAGCATGAGCACGCGGGCCTCGGCCTGAGCCTGGCTGGACAGCGGCACGTGGACAGACATCTGGTCGCCGTCGAAGTCGGCGTTGAAGGGCGAGCAGACCAGCGGATGCAGGTGGATAGCCTTGCCCTCGACCAGCACCGGCTCAAAGGCCTGGATGGACAGACGGTGCAGGGTCGGTGCACGGTTGAGCAGCACGACGCGGCCGTCGATGACCTCTTCGAGGATGTCCCACACAAAGGTGGCACCGCGGTCGATAGCGCGCTTGGCACCCTTGATGTTCTCGACCTTGCCAAGCTCGACCAGGCGCTTCATGACGAAGGGCTTGAAGAGCTCCAGCGCCATGGTCTTGGGCAGACCGCACTGGTGCAGCAGCAGCTTGGGGTCGGTAACGATAACCGAACGGCCGGAGTAGTCGACACGCTTACCCAGCAGGTTCTGACGGAAACGACCCTGCTTGCCCTTGAGGGCCTCGGCGAGCGACTTGAGCGGGCGACCGCCACGGCCAGAGACCGGGCGACCACGACGGCCGTTGTCGAACAGGGCGTCCACGGACTCCTGGAGCATGCGCTTCTCGTTGTTCACGATGATCGCGGGGGCGTCCAGGTCGAGCAGGCGCTTGAGTCGGTTGTTGCGGTTGATCACGCGGCGATACAGGTCGTTGAGGTCGGACGCGGCGAAGCGGCCGCCGTCGAGCTGGACCATCGGGCGCAGATCGGGCGGAATGACCGGGATGACGTCCAGGATCATGTTCGCGGGGCTGTTGCCGCCCTTCAGGAAGGCGTCAACGACCTCAAGGCGCTTGACGGCCTTCTCGCGCTTCTGCTTCTGGGAATCCTCGTCGGCGATGATGGCCTTGAGTTTCTCGGCCTCGGAGGGGAGGTCGATGGCAGCGAGCAGGTCGCGGACAGCCTCGGCACCCATACCACCCTTGAAGTACATGGAGTAGTAACGGGTCATCTCGCGGAACAGCGGCTCATCGGAGATGAGGTCGCGCTCGGTGAGCTTCATGAAGGCGTTGAAGGCGTCCGTGCGGAGCTGCTTCTCGTCCTTGCACTCTTCCTCGATGTCGACGATGCCAGAGGCGATCTCCTCGGGGGTCAGCGGCTCCTCGTCGGAGAACTCGTCAAAGTTCTCGGGGTCGCCCTGCTCCTTGAGGGACTCGATCTGACGGGCGCACTCGGCATCGATCTCTTCCAGATCGGCGGCGAGCTCCTCGCGCAGGTCGTCGGCGTCGGCCTCGCGAGCCTCGTAGTCAACCTCGGTGATGATGTAGCTGGCAAAGTACAGAACCTTCTCGAGGTCCTTGGACTTGATGTCGAGCATACGGCTCATCGGGAAGCTCGTGGGGCTCTTGAAGTACCAGATGTGGGACACGGGTGCGGCGAGCTCGATGTGGCCCATGCGGTCGCGACGCACCTTGGCCGAGGTGACCTCGACGCCGCAGCGCTCGCAGACGATGCCCTTAAAGCGGATGCCCTTGTACTTGCCGCAGGAGCACTCCCAGTCCTTGGCGGGACCGAAGATCTTCTCGCAGAACAGGCCGTCCTTCTCGGGCTTGAGGGTACGGTAATTGATGGTCTCCGGCTTCTTGACCTCACCGTGCGACCAGGAACGGATCTGGTCGGCGGAGGCAAGGGAGATCTTTACCGAGTCAAAATCAGTAGCTTCGAAATCTGCCACAGTCAACTACTCCTTATCAGTGGTCGTGGCGGCGACAGCCTCGGGTGCCTCGGCGGTCTCGGCATCCTGGGCCTCGACGTCGGCGTCAACGCCGGCGAGCGCAGCCAGGTCGTCGAGAGCAGAGGTCTCCTCGGCGGTCACAGGGGCGGAGGCGTCCTCGTCGGCATCGTGCATGGGCTCGATGTCCAGCGCGAGGGAACGGATCTCCTTGACGAGAACCTTGAAGGACTCGGGGATACCCGGAACCGGAACGTTCTCGCCCTTGACGATGGACTCGTAAGTCTTGACGCGGCCCACGGTATCGTCGGACTTGACGGTCAGGATCTCCTGCAGGACGTTGGAAGCACCGTATGCGTACAGTGCCCAAACTTCCATCTCGCCGAAGCGCTGGCCGCCGAACTGGGCCTTGCCGCCCAGAGGCTGCTGGGTAACCAGGCTGTAAGGGCCAGTCGAACGGGCGTGGATCTTGTCGTCGACCATGTGGCCGAGCTTGAGGATGTAGGACGTACCCACGGTAATGGGCTCGCGGAACTCCTCGCCGGTGCGGCCGTCGAACAGACGGGTCTTGCCGCGCTCGTCAAGCTGGGTGACGAACTCGGGACGCATGTGATCGCCAAAGGCAGCGGTGGCCTTGTTGAGCATGTTCTTGTTGGCACGACGAATGACCTCGGCGATCTCATCCTCCTTGGCGCCGTCGAAGACAGGCGTGGCGGTGAAGAACGGACCGGGGACGTACTTGTCGGAGTCGGCCTGCTCGGTATCCCAACCGCAGGCAGCAGCCCAGCCAAGGTGGCACTCGAGCAGCTGGCCGACGTTCATACGCGAAGGAACGCCCAGCGGGTTGAGGATAACGTCGATCGGGGTACCGTCAGCCATGTAGGGCATGTCCTCGACCGGCAGAACGTTACAGATAACACCCTTGTTGCCGTGGCGGCCGGCGATCTTATCGCCCTGCTGGATCTTACGACGCTGGGCGACGTAGACGCGCACCTGCTCGTTGACGCCGGGGGCCAGATCGTCGCCGTTCTCGCGGCTAAAGCGGACGACGTCGATGACGCGGCCGTAAGCGCCGTGAGGCATCTTAAGGGAGGTGTCGCGAACGTCGTGGGCCTTGGCACCGAAGATGGCGCGCAGCAGGCGCTCCTCGGCGGTCAGAGCGCTCTCGCCCTTAGGCGTGACCTTGCCGACCAGGATGTCGCCAGGGCCGACCTCGGCGCCGATGCGGATAATGCCGTCCTCGTCGAGGTTGGCAAGCATATCCTCAGAGAGGTTCGGGATCTCGCGGGTGATCTCCTCGGGGCCGAGCTTGGTGTCGCGGGCATCGATCTCGTGACGGGTGATGTTGATGGTCGTCAGCAGGTCCTCGGCCACCAGGCGCTCGGACACGACGATACCGTCCTCGTAGTTGAAGCCTTCCCACGGCATGTATGCCACGGTGAGGTTCTGACCCAGTGCGAGCTCGCCATGATCGGTCGAAGGACCGTCAGCCAGGGGCTCGCCCTGCTCAACGGTGTCACCGACGCGCACGAGCGGACGGTGGTTGATGCAGGTGGACTGGTTGGAGCGCTGGTACTTGGCCAGGTGATACTCGTCCATGCCGCCGGCATGCTTGACGATGATCTTGGCGGCGTCGGCAAAGATGACCTCGCCGGCGTTCTTGGCCAGGGTGACCTCGCCAGAGTCCAGAGCGGCGCGACGCTCCATGCCGGTACCGACATAGGGAGCGGCAGGGTGAACCAGCGGCACGGCCTGACGCTGCATGTTAGCGCCCATCAGCGTACGCTTGGCGTCGTCGTGCTCGAGGAACGGGATCAGCGTGGCTGCGACGGAGAGCATCTGACGCGGCGAGACGTCCATGTAGTCGACGTCCTCGACAGGCACGTCGGCGGGAGCGCCGAAGGAGCCGTCGAAGTCGCGGGTACGGGCGATCACGGTGTGCGGGCGAACAAGCTTGCCCTCGGCATCGGTCGTGATGAACTCGTTGGTCTTGGGATCGAGCGGCGTGTTGGCCGGCGCGATGACGTGCTTCTCTTCCTCGTCAGCGGTCATCCAGTCGATCTGGTCGGTGGCAACGCCGTTCTCGACGCGACGGAACGGAGCCTCGATGAAGCCGTACTCGTTGACGCGGGCGTAGAGGGCGAGCGAGCCGATCAGGCCGATGTTGGGGCCTTCGGGGGTCTCGATCGGGCACATGCGGCTGTAGTGCGAGTTGTGGACGTCGCGGACGGCCGTCGGCACGTTGGTGCGGCGGCTGGAGCCAGACTTGTGGCCGGCAAGACCGCCAGGGCCGAGTGCGGACAGACGGCGCTTGTGGGTCAGACCGGTCAGGGGGTTCGCCTGGTCCATGAACTGCGAGAGCTGCGAGGAACCGAAGAACTCCTTGATGGAGGCCACGATCGGGCGGATGTTGATGAGCGACTGCGGGGTGATCTCGTCGATGTCCTGGGAGCTCATGCGCTCACGGACGACGCGCTCCATACGGCTCATGCCGATACGGAACTGGTTGGCGACGAGCTCGCCGACGGTACGGATGCGGCGGTTGCCAAAGTGGTCGATGTCGTCGACCTTGAAGCCCTGCTCGCCGGCAGCGAGGGACAGCAGGTAGCGCAGCGTCGCGACGATATCCTCGTCGGTGAGCACCGTGACCTCTTCCTCGGTGGTGAGGTTGAGCTTCTTGTTGACCTTGTAACGACCGACGCGGGCCAGATCGTAGCGCTGCGGGTTGAAGAGCAGGCCCTCGAGCAGGCTGCGGGAAGCGTCCACGGTGGGAGGCTCTCCCGGGCGCAGGCGACGGTAGATCTCGATAAGGGCATCCTCGCGGGTGAGGGCGGTATCGCGCTCGAGGGTGCGCTTGATCACATCGGAGTTGCCGAGCAGCTCGATGATGTCGTCGTTGGTGACAGCGATGCCAAGGGCGCGCAGGAACATCGTGGCGCTCTGCTTGCGCTTACGGTCAATGGAGACCATGAGCTGGTCGCGCTTGTCGACCTCAAACTCAAGCCAGGCACCGCGGGACGGGATGATCTGGGCCTTGTAGATCTGCTTGCCCGAATCCATCTCGGAGCTGTAGTACACGCCCGGGGAGCGGACGAGCTGCGAGACGACGATACGCTCGGTACCGTTGATGATGAAGGTGCCCTGATCGGTCATCATGGGGAAGTCGCCCATAAAGACGAGCTGCTCCTTGATCTCGCCGGTCTCCTTGTTGGTGAGACGGACGTCGGTCAGAAGCGGAGCCTGATAGGTCATATCCTTCTCGCGGCACTCCTCGACGGTGTGCGCGGGGTCGCCGAACTGATGCTCGCCGAAGGTAACCTCGAGAACATGGTTCTGGCTCTGGATGGGGCTGGATTCCTTGAACGCCTCACGAAGGCCCTCGTCCTTAAAACGCTCAAAGGATTCCCTTTGAACAGAGATAAGGTTGGGGAGCTCCATGGCCTCCGGGATTTTCCCGAAGCTGACGCGCTTGCGCTCAGTGGCAGTGTATGCGTAGGTCACCAGGTTTTTCCTCCTTCACGGAAATGCTCGGTGGGTTGGCGAGGCATAGCTTCGCCAGTTATCGCAACCTAATAGTTTATCAGGTACCGACCGTTGGGCAAGAAAAGCCTTGACGCGATTGAGTTTTTGGAGTAGCAAAGTTTTTCGACAGAAAACACGCAGGTAGATAGTGGTATACCGAACATCTGTTCATATATTTTCTGTGAACAGAGAGCCGGCAATCGCAGCTCTTATAAAAAACGGGCGCGAACCGAGGTCCGCGCCCGTAAATGTCGATGTCCGAAGGCTTACTTGCGCATCAAGCCGCCGCGCTCGTCGATGGCGTCCCAGAAGGCGCTTGCAAAGCGAGGATCGCTTGCAGCCATGAGAGCGTTGGTGGCCATCCAGCCAGAGGGAGTGCCGGTGTCGTAGCCCGACAGCGGGTCGATGACGACCGCGTACATGGCCTCGCGGTCGAGCGAGCGGGCCATGGCGTCGGTAAGCTGAATCTCGCCGCCCTTGCCGGCCTGCTGATCAGCGAGCAGGTCCATGACCAGCGGGCTCAGCAGATAACGGCCGACAATGTACAGGTTGGACGGAGCCGCCTCGGGAGCGGGCTTCTCGACCAGACCGCCGATGCGCCAGACAGCGCCCGGCTCTGCATCGGCAACGTCCTCGGCGCCCTCGAGCGAACCGACGCGCTCGCCGGCGATAACGCCGTAGCGGCTGACTTCCTCGGGCGAGCAAGCAGCGACGGCGATAACCGAAGCTCCACCGTGCTCCTTGGAAACGGCGAGCATCTTGTCGCAGATGTCGCGATTAGGCACAACGTAGTCGCCCAGAAGAACCAGGAAGTTCTCCCCTGCCACGGCGTCGGCAGCAGAGCGGATAGCATGGCCGAGGCCCTTGGGCTCGTACTGATAACGGAAGTCGACCGGCATACCGCCAGCGTGGGCGACGGCATCGGCATAGGCGTTCTTGCCGCGCTCGCGCAGCAGGTTCTCGAGCGAGCGATCGGGCTGGAAGTAGTTCAGTAGCTCGGGCTTACCGGGAGATGTAACGATGATGGCGTCGTCGACTTCCTCGGGGTCGAGCGCCTCCTCGACGACGTACTGAATGACGGGCTTGTCGAGCACCGGCAGCATCTCTTTGGGCGTGCACTTGGTGCCAGGCAGAAAACGCGTGCCAAGACCGGCGGCGGGGATGATTGCCTTCATGTTATTCAAAGATCCTTTCGCAGGCGCAAAAGCGCCCCATGCGTGCGGCGCACGGCCGCAGACCAAATTGCGATACCCAAGCATCTTACCGCTGGAACTATATGTCGCTACAAGGCAGAGACAATTCTTCAGCAGGTCAACGCAAATTATTGCTCGAATGGTGCAATTTTATTGCCCAACGGCAGGGCACCCGATACGACGCAAATCACAGAATACGGCAGTTTGAGCTACCGATGTCGAGGGACTGAAAAACAAAAAAGACGGGGCTCGCAATGCGAACCCCGCCTGCAAAGAAATCTGGCGAGAAAGCCTGATTACTTGAGGGTGACAGCAGCGCCAGCAGCCTCGAGCTTCTCCTTGGCAGCCTCGGCGTCCTCCTTCTTGGCACCCTCGAGAACAGCCTTGGGAGCGCCCTCGACGACCTCCTTGGCCTCCTTCAGGCCAAGGTTGGTGAGCTCACGGACGGCCTTGATGACCTGGATCTTGTTGTCGCCGAAGCCCTCGAGCACGACGTCAAACTCGGTCTTCTCCTCGGCCTCAGCAGCGCCAGCAGCGGGAGCGGCGACAACAGCGGCAGGAGCAGCGGCGGAAACGCCGAAGGTGTCCTCGATAGCCTTAACGAGCTCGGAAGCCTCGAGAAGGGTCATTTCCTTAAGAGCATCGATGATCTCATCGGTGGTAAGCTTAGCCATTTCTAAGTCCTTTCGGTTTCCGTGCGGATGCACGGAGATCAGTTAAAACACGGCGCGAATGCGCCAGGGGTGCGGCGTTGCCGCCGCGGGTGAAAACAGCAACTAGGCTGCCTTCTGCTCGGAGACCTGCTGGATCGAACGAGCGAGACCAGAGGAAACGCCGTTGACGCAGACAGCGATGTCGCGAGCGAAACCGGAGATGAGACCGGCGATCTGGCCGAGAAGCTGATCCTTGGTGGGCAGCTCGGCGATAGCCTTAACATCATCAGCGGAAACGGCCTTGCCGTCGGAGATACCGCCCTTGATCTCAAGGACGCCCTTGGACTTAGCGGAGAAGTCCTTAAGGGCCTTAGCGGCCTCGACCGGCTCGGTCTCGTAGAACACATAAGCAACGGGGCCGGCGAGGATCTCGTCGAGCTCGGGCTGCTCCTGGTTCTTGAGGGCGATCTTGACCAGGTTGTTCTTGTAGACCTTCATCTCGGCGCCGCACTCGCGAAGCTGATGACGCAGCTCTTGAGCCTGCTTAACCGTCAGACCGTTGTAGTTGACGACGAACAGACCGGCGTTCTCGGCGATACGGGACTCGATCTCTGCAACCTTGTCGATTTTGTACTGCTGGGGCATGAATTACACCTCCTCGAATTCTTTCCGGGCACGGTCCGCCATAAGGACGTGACGGGGGCATGTCCAAAAAGAAAGCCCCCGCGCTGCATGAGCGACGGGGGCGAGAAGACATATCTACTCGACCACCTCGGCTGGCGGGAAGTCCCATTAAGCTCGCGGGTAAGACCCGTTTGCGCCGGCTGTCTCTGGCAGCGGATTCGTGCGTGAACCGAAAGTATTATGGCGGGGACCCCGGCGTCGGTCAACGGAAAACCGGGCTGCACACAATTCCACCATCCGGCCGCGCCGCCGAAGGCCAGGCGCAAGGTTTTCGCTCGGTCAGGTCCTGGGCTCGCACGAAGAGCACATTAAGTGCTCTTCGGCTCGTGCGGAATCTACGAAAACCTTGCGCCTGGCCTTCGGCGGCGCGGCCTGCGGTGACTTTGGGGCAGCCCGGTTTCCCGTTGGCCGACGCCCCCACTCATAAGCCTTAAGTCGGTGGGCTGATGTGTTGCATCCCTGAGGGCTACAAGGTTGAAATGAAGGTGGACAGGCGGCGGAGGCCTTCGTCCAGGTTTTCGTCGGAGACGCAGTAGCTTAGGCGGATGTGGCCTTCGGTTCCGAAACAGTCGCCCGGGACTAGGGCTACGTTTGCCTCTTTGATGGCTTTGATGCAGAAGTCTTCGCTGGTTAGGCCGAACTTTTTGATGCTCGGGAAAGTGTAGAAGGCTCCTGCGGGCTCTACTACGTCGAGGCCCATGGCGTCTAAGGCCGCGAGTACGCGTTCGCGACGGGCTCGGTAGACGTTGAGCATAGGGGTGGGGTCGACGGTGAGGGCTCGGGCTGCGGCGTCCATCTCGAAGGAGACGGCGCTCGATACTAAGTATTGGTGGGCCTTTACGATCTCGGCGATAACGGGGGCTGCGGCTGCGAGCCAGCCCAAGCGCCAGCCGGTCATGGCCCAGGGCTTGGAGAAGCTCTCGATGACGACCGTCTGCTCACGCAGCTCCGGGTGACGCTGGGCAAAGCGCTCGTAGCCATCCACATAAACCAGGCGGTTGTATACGTCGTCGCAGACCACGTAGATGCCCGCCTCCTCCGCCACGCGCGCCACGGCGTCGAGCGACGCCGTGTTGAGGATGCAACCCGTAGGATTGTTGGGCGAGCAGATGACGATGGCCTTGGTCGCCGGCGTCACGTAAGCACGAAGTGCGTCCTCGTCAATCTGGAATTGCGCAGGCTCCGTATCCAAAAAGACCGCCTTGGCGTGATTGGCCACGACGATGCTCTCGTACAGGCCAAAGGCCGGCGTGGGGATAATGACCTCGTCGCCGGGGTTGAGCATAGCCATGAATGCTGCCGACAGGGCCTCGGTCGCACCGTCGGTCAGAATGACCTCGTCCGCCGAAAACGTAAGGCCCGCATCCCCCATGTAGGCAGATAACGCCTCACGCAGGGCGGGGCGACCGTTGTTGGGCGGATAGTGCGTGTCACCGCGGTCCAGTGCGGCGGTCACCTCGGCGCTAATCACATCGGGCGTGGGAAAATCGGGCTCGCCAAGCGCAAGCGCGATGCACCCCGGGTGCTGGGCGGCGAGCGCGTTAATCCGGCGGATGCCGGAGGGCTTGAGCGTGGCAAGCGAGGTATTCATGGGCAGACGCATGGCGTTCCTTTCGTAAGGGTTGCACTAGGATAGCGCGGCGGGGCGCCGCCAGACGGTGTAACCTAAACGGAAACCAACCGGAAAGGAGGCGGCATGGAGACGACCGCGCGCGGCGATGTACCAAAAACGTTGCAAACCATTGCGTATATCAGCATTCCCGATAGCGCCGATCTTGAGTTTTTGCTTTGGGACCTGCAGGATGCCATCGCCGCCTATGCTCAGCTTTCTGGCACCGCGCTCCCCCGCCCGGTCGATTTGGGGGTGGATGATGCCGGTGCAGTCGATGGCATAGTGCTCGCTGTTGATGATGCACTTGATGATGAGGCCATGATCGCTGTCGAGCAGATACTCGATCGCTTTGGCGGTACGGGAACGCGTGTCTATGCCGTGATTCGAGCCGCACAAGAGGGCGCTGAACAGGCGCGTGGGGCCGCCGTTCGTCTGCACAAGGCATGCGAACGCCAGGGCCAATTGTGGTGTGGCGGCGTTGTCATCTGCGCCGGCAGCGGCATTGCGGCGCTTCGTCGCTCCCCGCGCATGGGACTCTTGCGACGACCGTTTTCGGAGGCCATGGACAAGCTCGTGGGCGCCATTCGCATGGGGTGTTCCGTCGAACACGCGCAGAAGCTCGGTGGCGCAGCAACGGGCGGCGCCGACACCGACGGCATGGTACGCGCCGAGCCTGCACTGCCCACACCGATCTGGCACGCCGTTATGAGACGTCTTGCCAAACACTCAAACTGCTAAATCGAAGAAGCCCGCCAATCGGCGGCGCCGTTCCAACGCTCAACAAGACGCTCCAGGCGCCAGGCGGCATTGGCGGGACTTGTCGAGGGCAGGACGATGGCAGGCAGCCCGGTGCGTTCTTGTAGA
Source organism: uncultured Collinsella sp. (assembly GCA_900540995.1). Classification (GTDB taxonomy): domain Bacteria; phylum Actinomycetota; class Coriobacteriia; order Coriobacteriales; family Coriobacteriaceae; genus Collinsella. Next base: position 13,168 of record UQHO01000001.1, read on the forward strand.
TAGCGCTTGTAGAGCCGGCCAGCTGTACCACCGTTGCATATCACCTGCTCAATGGGAGCTGCGCCGGTAATGCGCTCGATATGTGCCGGCACAACGTTGCGAATGCTCGCGTCACTCGAGCCCTTAATGTCGCAGCTCTCGATCACATCCCACAGGGCCACGCCGCCGTTCAGCAGCATGGATCGCTTGGCGACAATCGAGGCGTCGAGCGTCGCGGGCTCACCGCCTGCCAAAGGGTCACCCTCGTTGGGCGGCACGGGCACGCCAAGGCACGCGGCCATCACGCGCCAAAAACGATTCTGAGGGTTGCCGTAGTAGAAGGCATTGGCACGCGAGAGCACCGAGGGAAACGACCCCAGCACCAAAACGCGCGAGTGCCGGTCGAACACGGGCTCAAACCCATGCTCAATATGTTGATAGCCCTCGTCAAACGTTGCCATGGCCTAGGCCCTCAGCAGATAACGCACCTCGTAGGGCGCAAGCTCAAGCGCGCCCGTCAGCTCGACCGTGGGTGCATCGTCGACAAGCAGGTCGACAAAGGAGCCGTTGAGCTCGCCGGCGCCAAAGGTGTAAGGCTCGCCCACGGCGTTCACCGCCACGAGCACCGTCGCGTCGTCGCAGGCGCGCTCGAACAGCAGCTGCTTGTTCTGGATCACCACGTTGCGGTACGCGCCGTAGTTGAGAGCGCGTGCCGCCGCGTCGTCGGCCGAGCGCAGGTGCGCGAGCTGCGTGATGAAGGCCGTCAGCTCGTTGGGCGCGGGCTCGACGAGCGCAGGGCGAAGTGCCCAGTCGCCATCGGGGCCGCCCTTTTCTCCAGCGATTCCCCACTCGCTGCCATAGTAGACGCACGGGATGCCCGGCATGCCAAAGAGCATGCCATAGGCGGGACGCAGGCACGACTTGTCGGTGAGGATGCTTGCCAGTCGCGGCACGTCGTGGTTGTCGACAAACGACAGCAGGTGCTTGCCGCGGTAGATGCACCAGGGATCGCCGCCAAACTGACGGTGCAGCGAGTGCGCGATCTCGAACATATTGACCGAGTTAAAGCTGGAGTACAGGCCTTTGTAGCACTCGTAGTTGGTGCAGGAGTCGAGCATCTCGTCGTTGACGATCTGGTTGTAGTCGCCGTGGAGCGTCTCACCAATCAGCACAAAGTCGGGCTTGAGCTCACGGGTAAAAGTATGCAGGCGGCGCATAAAATCGCGATCGAGCATATAGGCGACGTCCAGGCGCAGACCGTCGACGCCAAAGACTTCGGACCAGCGACGCACGGACTCAAGCAGGTAATCGACCACGGCAGGGTTTTGCAGGTTGAGCTTCACAAGCTCAAAATGGCCCTCCCAGCCCTCGTACCAAAAGCCGTCGCCGTAGCACGAGTCACCGTCAAAGCTGATGTGGAACCAGTCCTTGTAGGGCGAGTCCCACTTGCGCTCCTGCACATCGCGGAAGGCCCAAAAGCCACGACCGACGTGGTTAAAGACAGCATCGAGCACCACACGGATGCCATGGGCGTGCAGCGTCTCGCACACGGCGGCAAAGTCGGCGTCCCCACCCAGGCGGCGGTCGATATGGCGCAGACTGCGCGTGTCGTAGCCATGGCTGTCGGATTCGAGCGGCGGGTTGATGAGCACAGCGCCAACGCCGAGTTCCTGCAGGTAGTCGGCCCATTGGGCAATCTTCATGATGGGCGCATCGGGGTTGGGCGCGGCGTTGGCAGCCTGGGCGAGTTCATCCTCGGCGACGGGGGCGGCGTTTTCGCGCGGAGCTCCGCAGAAGCCCAGCGGATAGATCTGATAGAACGTCGTCTCGTATGCCCACATAGCAACCTCCCGGTAAGCTCAACACAACGACATCCATTGTATGCCCGGCTTGTATCCTCTTCCCCAAAATAAGTTGCGGTGGAATAGTTCCTGCTTGGGCCTTCAGAGGCCTTAAACAGGAACTATTCCACCGCAACTGATGAGGAAACGTGATTAGGCAACGGGCTTTGCGCGGCGAATGGCCGGGAACATCACCGTGATAGCGAGGATGACGCCCACGACGGCAATCGACCCGCCCGCGAAGCCGATCCAGGCGATACCGGGACCCGAAACCACGGCTCCGCCGATCGCGGTACCCGTGCCAATGCCCAGATTGAACAGGCCCGAGAAGATCGACATGGCGACGGCCGACGAATCTGCCGGCGTGTGCTTGATGAGCTCGGCCTGAAACGCCACGTTAAAGGCCGTGGCGCAGCAACCCCACAGTGCGCAGACGGCAAGCACTGTCACGAGCGACGATGCGGCCGGCCCCATGAGCAGCAGGGCCACCGGCACGCCGGAGAGCGTGATAGCCAAGAACGGGAAGCGATGCCCATCGAACAGGCGGCCGAACAGCCAGCTTCCGAGCAGACCGGAGCAGCCGAACGCCGTCAGCGTCATGGTGATAGCGCTTGCGTCGACATGGGCGACCTGAGCCAGGAAAGGCTCGATATAGCTGTAGCTTGCGTAATAGCCGGTCGCCATGAAGACCGTGACTGCGTAGAGCGCGATGAGGAGCGGGTTCTTGAGCAGCTCGGGCAGCTGTTTGACGGTAAAGCGCTCACCCGCCGGCATGGCCGGGAACACCGCTGCCTGGTAGACGGCCGCGATGGCTGAGAGGCCCCCGACCACGGCAAACGTCATGCGCCAGCCCACGGCCAAGCCAATGGCGCGACCGAGAGGCAGGCCAAAGATCTGCGCGATGGACGAGCCCGTAGCAATCATGCTGATGGCGAGCGCGCCGTGGCGAGTGTCGACCAGGCGCGAGGCCATAATCGAGGCGACTGACCAGAACACGGCATGTGCGCAAGCGACCACCAGGCGCGCGCAGACCAGGATGGGATAGGTCGGCGCCACAGCGGACAGGAACTGACCGAGCGAGAACACGGCAAGCACACCCAGCAGCATCCGCTTAAACTCGAAACGCGAAGCGAACACCATGAGCGGCAACGACAGCAGCATGACGCCCCAGGCATAGACCGAGATCATGATGCCCGCCTGGGCCTCGGTGAGCGAGAACGACGCGGCGATATCAGTCAAAAGGCCGATGGGCATAAACTCCGACGTGTTGAACACGAACGCACAGCAGGTGAGCCCGACGAGTGGGAGCCACTGCCTGAGCGTGATGCCGTCTTGCCTTGCCTGACTCATATATAACATCTCCAATCATTTTGAGCGGAGGGGATTATATAGCAACGGTCCCGCATCCGTCAGTAACGGACACGGGACCGAAACAATTCGATACACAGAGGTTGCGCCGTCAATAAAATACTAAGCCAACCCCAGCAATATGCCCGCCGAATGCACGACAAACGCCACGATCCAGGCGACCGTCACTTGAAACGCGAACACGGCAACGGCATAGCGCGCGCCCAACTCGCTCCTGACGGCGCCGATGGCCGCCACGCAGGGCGGGTACAGCAACGTAAAGACCAGGAACACGTAAGCGGTAAACGGCGAAAACATGGTCGACAGTGCCGCGGGCGAGGTCGCGCCCAAAAGCACGGTGAGGGTCGAGATGACACTCTCCTTGGCGATAAGTCCGGTGACGAGCGCCGTGGATGCGCGCCAATCGCCAAAGCCAAGCGGCGCCAGCGCCGGCGCGATGATGCTGCCGAGGCCCGCAAGCAGGCTTTGCGACTGATCGGCGACCACATTAAAGCGGATATCGAACGTCTGAAGGAACCAGATGACCACCGTAGCGGCAAAGATAATGGTAAAGGCCTTGGTAATAAAGTCTTTGGCCTTATCCCATGCCAGCATCACTGTCGTCTTGATGCTCGGCAGGCGGTAATTGGGAAGCTCCATGATAAATGGCACCGGATCGCCCTTAAATGCCGTGCGGTTGAGCACCAAAGCCGCAATGCAGCCGACCACGATACCGATCAGATAGAGCGAGACCATGGCGGGAACCGTCGCCTGTGGGAAAAACGCCCCGCACAGCAGACCGTAGACCGGCAACTTGGCCGAGCAGCTCATGAACGGCGTGAGCATGACCGTCATCTTGCGGTCGTGCTCGGATGGGAGCGTACGGGTCGACATGATAGCCGGCACGGTGCAGCCAAACCCGACGAGCATGGGCACAAAGCTGCGGCCCGACAGGCCAAAACGACGCAGCACCTTATCCATGACAAAGGCGACGCGCGCCATGTAGCCCGAGTCTTCCAGAATGGAGAGGAACAAGAAGAGCACGACGATAATCGGCAGGAAGGTCAGCACGCTGCCCACACCCGTAAGCACACCGTCGACAGCCAGCGAGCGCACCACGTCGTTGGTGCCGAACGCCTTGAGGCCCGCATCGGCCGAGGCGATGATGGCAGCGATGCCGTCCTCCATGAGTCCCTGCAACGCCGCGCCGATCACGCCAAACGTCAGCCAAAAAACGAGACCCATGATCACCAGGAACGCCGGGATGGCCGTGTAACGACCTGTCAGGATGCGGTCGATCTTGACGGAGCGCACGTGCTCGCGGCTCTCGTGCGGCTTGACGACGCAGCGCCCACACACGTCGCCGATGAAGCTAAAGCGCATATCGGCCAGCGCGGACAGGCGGTCGGTGCCGGCCTCGCCCTCCATCTGGGTAATGATGTGCTCGATGGCGTCGAGCTCGTTGCGATCCAGGTGAAGCGCCTCGGTCACCAGCTCGTCGCCCTCAACCAGCTTGGTCGCCGCAAAACGCACGGGAATGTGCGCCGTCGCGGCATGGTCCTCGATAAGGTTGGCAATGCCGTGAATACAGCGATGCAGTGCACCGCCGTCTGGGCCATCGGGTGCGCAGAAGTCCAGGCGGCCGGGACGCTCGCGGAAACGCGCCACATGCAGGGCATGGTCCACCAGCTCGCCGATACCCTCGTTGCGTGCGGCGCTAATGGGGACGACCGGCACGCCCAACAGACTCTCGAGCAGGTTGACGTCAATGGCGCCGCCGTTGGTCGTCACCTCGTCCATCATGTTGAGCGCGATGACCATGGGGCGGTCGAGCTCCATAAGCTGCAGCGTCAGGTACAGGTTACGCTCGATGTTGGTGGCGTCGATGATATCGATGATGGCGTCGGGGTTTTCGTCAAGGATGAATTGACGGCTAACGATCTCTTCGCCCGTGTACGGCGACAGCGAATAGATGCCAGGCAGGTCGGTAACGCCCGCCTCGGGGTGGTTGCGGATAGTGCCATCTTTGCGGTCGACCGTCACGCCGGGAAAGTTACCGACATGCTGGTTGGAGCCCGTCAGCTGGTTAAACAGCGTGGTCTTGCCGCAGTTTTGGTTACCGGCAAGGGCAAAATGCAGCGGCGCACCCTCGGGCACGGCCGTCTTTGCCGCGCGGGGCGAATACGTCCCCTCGCCGAGTGCCGGGTGCTCCGTCGTGCCGATTGCGGCGTTAGCGCGCGGACCCGTATCTGTGTCGTGAACACCCACGAGCTCAATCCGTGCGGCATCGTCCTTGCGCAGCGTCAACTCGTAGCCACGCAGGCGAATCTCGAGCGGGTCGCCCATGGGGGCGTACTTCATCATGGTGACTTCGGTGCCCGGTGTTAGGCCCATGTCCAAAATATGTTGTCGGAGTGCCTGGTCGTCCGATGCCACCGATGCGACAACGGCGTCCTTTCCAATCTCGAGCGTATCGAGCTTCACGTCCGTGTTCCTCCCCCGGCGCCCACAGGGCGTTGCATTTTGTTTACCATGACTAACCGTTTGCCATGGCTAACCAATTTTAAGCTTACATGATAGCGTGAACACACAATGACGTTCAATCAGCAGATTGGCGCAATGGGGACAGGCAGGAGAGTTCAGGGCCATAGTTTCCCGATGAGGCCTCTCGGGGAAACTACATCCCAGAATTCTGGCTCGAAACGGGATATGGTTTCCCAAACAGGCCTCTTACGGAAAATGCATCCCGGAATCCCCACTCGAAACGGGACGCACTTTCCCAGTCGAGGCCCTATGGGAAACCGTGTCCCACCTTGAAAGGCAAAACTGGGACGCAGTTTCCGGGCGGGGCATCAAAAACAAAGTTGCGGTGGAATAGTTCCTGGATGGGCTGGTTGATGCCCCAGATCGGAACTATTTCACCGCAAGTTATTGAAGGGCTGGGATGCCCGTCCTCTTACAGATGGCGCTCCAGGAAGCGGAAGGCTAGGCGAATCCAAGGGCGGACCGCCACCTGCTTGTCCTCGTTGTCGACCGCGGTGTTGGCGTTGCCGAGCGAAAGGCCGTGACCACCTTGGTCAAAGACGTGCATCTCGCAAGAGACGCCCTCCTCTGCCATGCGTTGGGCAAACGGATAGACCTGCGCGATCGGCGCCGTTTTGTCGTCGGACACGCCCCACACAAAGGTCGGCGGCATCTGACGCGAAACATGCGTGGTGGGGCAGATGTCGGCCAAATGCTCGTCAGTTGCCTCGCCACCCGTCACCATCGACAGGTAGTCGTTGAGCAAATCGCGCCCCGTCTTGCCGCCCGTCTTGGGCACACGCAAGTCAATGCGCGGATCGCGCGTCTGCATGTCGCGCACATAGGCAAAGTCGAGCAATGGATAGCCCAGCACCACGGCATCGGGACGGATGTCGTCCGGACGCGCCCCGGCAAGTGCCGCAAAGGGGCCGGTCTTCCACTGTGTTGCCAGCGAGGCGCAAATCATGCCGCCAGCAGAAAAGCCCACGACGCACACGCGCTTAGGATCGACATGCCACTCGTCGGCGTTGGCGCGCACCGTGGCGACCATCTTGGCAAGATCTGCCTGGGGGTGCGGAAAGCTCACGTCACCCGTAGAACTCGTGACATAGTTGAGCACAAAGGCCTGGTAACCGTGATCCAAAAACGCAAACGCCACCGGGTCCTGCTCATGCGGAGCGATATGCGTAAACGCACCTCCGCCACAGATAATCACCGCGGGGCGGCGGCCATTCGGTTTATCGGGCAACGGCTCGGCACCCAAATACGTAAACGTCGCCGGATAATCCTCGGTCGGCTCCTCGCCCCACAGCGCATGGTTCTCGACAATCATATGTGCTCCCTTCGCGCAAATTATGCGCCCTTGTTTTTCGCCTTCAAGCGTACCCCACTTGAACCCGTGGCGCAGAAACACTCCGGCAATAAGTTTCCCTTCAACTGATATATCACATAATCCCAGTTCAGAGGTATCGTTGAGCAGCGTAGAATAGGGGCGTTGACCAAGCCGCGAAACACATGTGAAACGTTTCCGGCAAACCAAACGCGCGATATGCGCCTATTTAAGTTGGAGGCAACTATGGGTCTGCTCGATTCGCTTAAGTCCACCTTCACCTCGACCGGCGAGGCGTCCGTTCCGCCCGCAGCAAGCTTCGCTACCCGCGAAGGCGTCATCTATGCCCCCGTCAACGGCGTGCTCGTCAACCTGGACGAGGTTCCCGACGAGACGATCGCCTCGGGCATGCTTGGCCAGGGCTATGGCATCGAGCCCATTACCGGCACCATCTATGCGCCCGCCAACGGCCGCATCGGCGCCACCACTGTCACCAACCACTCCATTGGCATGATCACCGAGGACGGTCTTCGCGTGTTCATCCATGTTGGCCTGGGCACCGTGGAAATGAACGGCAAGGGTTTTGCCCGCTTTGTCGAGATGGGCGATGTGGTCAAGGCAGGCCAGCCGCTCATCAGCTTCGACCGCGAGGCCATTAAGGCCGCTGGTCACGAGGACATCGTGACCGTCATCGTTTCCGAGCTCGATCGTCTTAAGAGCATCGACCATGTCGGCGAATCTGGAACGCTTATCGGCGGCAACCCGCTCGTCAAGCTTGGCGACCCGCTGCTGGTTGCCAAGACCAAGTAGCCAGGCCCCACGCCACACAGCCAAAAGGCACCTCATCAAGCGCCCGCGACCATTTGGCCGCGGGCGCTTTTCGTTTGAAAAACCATCCCGCCAATGCCTTATCTGTATAGCTCAAATGAGCCGAGCTGCTAGAATATCGAACTGTATGGATAACTATCATTCAACCGTTATGGGAGGATACGTGAACCGCACCAAAATCGCGCAGCTCTATGCCGATGCCGAGTCGCTCGGCGGCCAGACCGTCACCGTCGCCGGCTGGGTCAAGTCCGTCCGCGACATGAAGAACTTTGGCTTTGTTACGCTCAACGACGGCAGCTGCTTCCGCGACCTGCAGGTCGTCATGAACCGCGAGGCACTCGACAACTACGACGAGATCGCCCATCAAAACGTCTCGGCCGCACTCATTTGCACCGGCACCGTCAAGCTGACCCCCGATGCGCCCCAGCCTTTCGAGCTTTCTGCCACCTCCATCGAGGTCGAGGGCACGAGCGCCCCGGATTACCCGCTGCAGAAGAAGCGCGCAACCGTCGAGTTCCTGCGCACCCAGCAGCACCTGCGCCCGCGCACCAACCTGTTCCGCGCCGTGTTCCGCATCCGCTCTGTCGCGGCTGCCGCCATCCACCGCTTCTTCCAGGAGCAGGGCTTTGTCTACGTCAACACCCCCATCATCACCACGAGTGACTGCGAGGGCGCCGGCGAGATGTTCCGCGTGACCACGCTCGACCCCAAAAATCCGCCCCTCACCGAGTCCGGCGAGGTCGACTGGAGCCAGGACTTCTTTGGCAAGCATGCGAGCCTCACCGTGTCCGGCCAGCTCAATGCCGAGAACTTTGCCATGGCCTTTGGCGACGTGTACACCTTTGGCCCCACCTTCCGTGCCGAGAACTCCAACACCACGCGCCACGCCGCCGAGTTTTGGATGATCGAACCCGAGATGGCCTTTGCCGACCTTAACGACTACATGGATAACGCCGAGGCCATGCTCAAGTATGTCCTCAAGGACGTCATGGCAACCTGCCCCGACGAGCTCAATATGCTCAACAAGTTTGTGGACAAGGGTCTGCTCGAGCGCCTGGACCATGTCGCCAACTCCGACTTTGCCCGCGTTACCTACACCGAGGCCGTCGAGATCCTGGAGCAGGCAGTCGCTGCTGGCCACCAGTTTGATTACCCCGTCAGCTGGGGCATCGACCTGCAGACCGAGCACGAGCGCTTCCTGACCGAGGAGCACTTTAAGCGCCCGACCTTCGTGACCGACTACCCGGCCGAGATCAAGGCGTTCTACATGCGCATGAACGAGGACGGCAAGACCGTCGCCGCCGCCGACTGCCTGGTTCCCGGTATCGGCGAGATTATCGGCGGCTCCCAGCGCGAGGAGCGCCTGGATCTGCTCGAGGCCCGCATCAAGGACCTGGGCATGAATCCCGAGCAGTACAAGTACTACCTTGACCTGCGCCGCTACGGTTCCTGCAAGCACGCCGGCTACGGTCTGGGCTTCGAGCGCTTGGTCATGTATCTGACCGGCGTGGGCAACATCCGCGACGTCCTGCCGCACCCGCGCACCGTGGGCAACGCCGACTTCTAATTGTCGAACGCTAGCTCGCGTCGCCACACGCCAACGCTCATCGTACAAGCGTCTCTCGACATCGGTCGAGAGACGCTTTTTTCAACAGCATCCGTCAAGCTTTTGGCAAGGTTTTGGTCAGTTGAGCAGGGCTGTTGAAAACTCGACCCGCCGTTTGCCGACGACTACCGACCGCCCAGAGCGCTCTGCGCCCCTGGGAAAGCCCCACGTCCTAGGCTCCATACCGTCGCCACCCAAAACGGAAAGGACGTGGGCACGATGACCGAAGCCGCTGTTGAAACCTACGATACCACGACGAGAGGCGCCGCCTCGATGGCAGCCTATCGCGCCGTTCGCATCCTGCAACTATTAAGCGAAAACACTGGCGAGGACAAGGCCATGCTTTCCGATGAGTTGATCCGGCGCCTCGCCCATCCCGACGACCCCGCCCGCATGCCCATCTCGGCGGCGCGGCGCAGCATCTACACCGCCATCTCCGCGCTTCGCCATGCCGGATACGAAATTGAGTACAAACGCGGCGTGGGCTACAAACTTCTTACCCGTCCGCTCACCGATGAAGAGATCATCCGGCTCCACGGTATGGTCATGCGCAACCGCTCCACGCCTATCGCTATCCGCAAGAGCATGGCGCAGCACTTAGTTGCCATGGCGAGTGCCGACGTTCGCGGCTACCTCGATATACCCGAACCCGTTCCAAGCGCAGGCAGCAAGGCCACCAAGGCAACACGCACGCCCATCAAGCGCATCGACACGTGCGAGCTCGTCGAGCAGGCCATCGACCACGGAACCACGGTGAGTTTTGATATTTCGAGCGTCACGACGCGTGGCGAAACCGAAGCAGCACGAATGACACTCCGTCCCTTTGCCATCAGGCAGCGCGATGGCATCTCGTATCTGCTGGGAACGGTCTACGACGCCCGAGGCGCCGATGACACGTTGCGTACCGTAGAGATTGGCCGAATGAGAAACGTCACCACACGTCTCCTCGACGGCAAGAAGCTCTTCGCCGCCCTAGACGAGGACGACGCCTCCTCCGCCGCATAAGACCCTCCGCCGCCCATTCGACTACCCGTACCGCCCATCCGATTCTGTATTAAAAAACCCGCCAGGCTGTTGTAAAAATGGACATCAGCGCTACTATAGTTCCACTTGCACTTTGTCCCAGTGCAGTGTTTCCAGCCATTTTTATACTGGGGGTAATGATATGAAGGACATCACCATCAGCCGCAGGAGCCTTCTGGTCTCCGCTGGCCTGCTCGCGCTCGCCCCGCTCGCCGGATGCGGCGGCAACTCTGGTTCCGGCTCTGCTGCCGCCGGTTCCGACTACACCATCGGCGTTCTGCAGCTCACCGAGCACTCCGCACTCGATGCCGCCAACGACGGCTTTGTCAAGGCCATCAAGGAGAGCGGCCTTAAGGTCAAGATCGACCAGAAGAACGCCCAGAACGACCAGTCCACGTGTAAGTCCATTGCCGACAAGTTTGTGGGCGACAACGTCAACCTGATTTATGCCATCGCCACGCCCGCCGCGCAGGCTGCCGCCGGCGCCACGGCCGATATCCCCATCGTGGGCTGCGCCATCACCGACTACGCCGCCTCCGGCCTGGTCCAGGACAACGACAAGCCCGGCACCAACGTCACGGGCGCTTCCGACCTCACCCCGGTCGCCGAGCAGCTCGAGATGATGCAGAAGGTCCTGCCCGACGTTAAAAAGGTCGGCCTGCTCTACTGCACCGCCGAGTCCAACTCCGACGTCCAGATCAAGGCCGCCAAGAAGGAGCTCGACAAGCTGGGCCTCGAGTACACTGACTTCACCGTCTCGAGCTCCAACGAGATTCAGTCCGTCGTCGAGTCTGCCGTGGACAAGGTCGACGCGCTGTACTCCCCCACCGACAACACCATCGCCGCGGGTGCCTCGCAGGTCGGCCAGATCTGCAAGGAAAACAAGCTTCCCTTCGTGACTGGCGAGGAGGGTATGTGCATGGCCGGCGGCCTGTTCACCCTCTCCATCAACTATGAGGACCTGGGCTACGCCGCGGGCGAGATGGCCGTTAAGATCCTGAAGGGCGAGGCCAAGCCCGAGGATATGCCGATCAAGCACCTCTCGAGCAAGGACCTGGTCGTCGTCAAGAACGACGAAATGGCCGAGGCCCTGGGCATCGACCTTTCCGCCCTGGACGCGTAATGCCATACGCGGCATGCGTCTAGAGCCCGTGCTCGCGCTTTAGCCGCGTTATTCAATATCTGAGCCACAGGGGCGGGCGCTGTAGACCGGCGTCCGCCCTGCTTGTTTCAGGTAAAACAAAACGTCTGTCCGTAACTCTTCTATGCATTGTTACCGCTATTATGGTGAATCACGTGTCCACCCTATCCTAGGAGGTATGAAGCATGCTCATTGCATTGCAGGGCGCCGTTTCGCAGGGCGTCCTCTGGGGCATTATGGTGCTTGGCGTGTTTATCACGTTCCGCCTGCTCGACATTCCCGATATGACCTGCGACGGCAGCTTTGCCCTCGGCGGCTGCGTCTGCGCTGTGCTCATCGTCAATAACAACGTCGACCCGCTGTTCGCCGTGCTGGCCGGTATGTGCGCCGGCGCCATCGCGGGCGCCGTCACGGGCATTTTGACCACCGTCTTTGAGATTCCTGCGATCCTCGCCGGAATCCTCACCCAGATCAGCCTGTGGTCCATCAACCTGCGCATCATGGGCAAGTCCAATACGCCCATTCTTGCCAAAGGCACCGTGTTCTCGGCCGTCAGCAATATGACCGGTCTGCCGCAGTCCAGCGTTACCATCATCTTGGGCATCCTGCTCGCCGTGGCTATCGTTGCCATCCTGTATTGGTTCTTTGGCACCGAGATCGGCTCGGCGCTGCGAGCCACCGGCAACAACGAGTACATGATCCGCGCTCTGGGCGTCAACACCAACTCCACCAAGATGATCGCCCTCGTGCTCTCCAACGCCCTCATCGGCCTTTCGGGCGCGCTCATCTGCCAGAGCCAAAAGTATGCCGACATTGGTATGGGCACCGGTGCCATCGTTATCGGTCTTGCCGCCATTGTTATCGGCGAGGTGCTCGGCCGTCTGCTTCCCGGCGGCCTCACGCAGTTTAGCGTCCGTCTTGCCTCCGCCGTCTTTGGCTCCGTGGTGTACTTCCTTATCCGCGCCATCGTGCTGCAGTTGGGCATGGACGCCAACGACATGAAGCTGCTCTCCGCCGTGATTGTCGCTGTGGCCCTGTGCGTGCCCGTGGTTTGGGAGCGCTATAAGCTCCGCAGCTCCTACACGAAGGGGGATGAGGCAGATGCTTAAGCTCTCGCACGTCAAGAAGACCTTTAACAAGGGCACCGTCACCGAGAAGCGCGCGCTCACCGGCGTCGACCTCACCCTAAATGACGGCGACTTTGTAACCGTGATCGGCGGCAACGGCGCCGGCAAGTCCACGCTGCTCAACATGATCGCCGGCGTGTACCCGCTCGATTCGGGCGTTATTGAGCTCGACGGCACCGACATCTCGCGCCTGAGCGAGTCGCAGCGCGCCAAGTACCTGGGCCGCGTGTTTCAGGACCCCATGCGCGGTACCGCTGCCGACATGCAGATTGCCGAGAACTTGGCCCTCGCCAAGCGTCGCGGCCAGCGTCGCGGCCTTTCGTGGGGCGTCACCAAGGCCGAGAAAGATGAGTACGTTGAGCTGCTCAAGCGCCTGGACCTTGGTCTGGACACGCGTCTCAACGCCAAGGTCGGCCTGCTCTCGGGTGGCCAGCGCCAGGCACTCACCCTGCTGATGGCCACGCTCACCAGGCCGCGCCTGCTGCTGCTCGACGAGCACACTGCGGCCCTCGACCCCAAGACGGCCTCTAAGGTGCTCAACCTGACCGAGGAGATCGTCGACGAGAACCACCTGACCACGCTCATGGTCACGCATAACATGAACGACGCCATCCGTCTGGGCAACCGTCTGATCATGATGCACGAGGGCCATGTGATCTACGACGTGGCGGGCGATGAGAAGAAGTCGCTCACCGTAGCCGACCTGCTGCAGAAATTCGAGGAGGTCTCGGGTGGCGAGCTCGCCAACGACCGCATGCTGCTAAGCTAAACCTACCAAAAAGGGACAGGTTTATTTTGGCAGGTTTTATCTGCGCAAACGTCAAAACCGCCGCTAAGGGACAGGCGCCCTTGCGGCGGTTTTCGCATATTATGTCGATAATCCGATATTCAACCAGACATTCTGGCTAAGGACTAAGGAAACTGCCATGAAAAGACTCCCCCGCCTTGCGTTGGCCGCCGCGTTGTTTGCCGGCGCGCTCGCAGGCATCCCAAGCCTCGCTTTCGCGGGAAACCTGCCCGCCGCTATTGACGGCTCCGTGGCCGTCATGCACACCAACGATATCCACGGCAGCTACAAGTACAGCTACAACGAAAGCAAGGGCGCTGGCACTGTGGGCTTTGACGGACTGGCGGTTCTCTATAGCGCCCAGGGCAACGCCCCCGATCTTTTGCTCGATGCGGGCGACACCTTCCACGGACAGTCCTTCGCCACCATGAGCGAGGGCAAGAGCATCGCCGAGCTCATGGACACCTTCTATGCCGACGGCTACGACGCGACCACGCCAGGTAACCACGACTGGAGCTACGGCGCGGACAAACTCCGCACCATGACCGGCTACAGCCCCACCGGCACGCCCTTCGCCATGCTCTGCGCGAACGCAAAGTCTACGAGCGGCGTATGGAGCTCGAGCATCACGAAGACGCTCGATCGCACCTGGGAGGATAGCGAGGATCACTCCGCATTCGACTACAAAATCAAGGTCGGCGTCGTGGGTGCCATGGATGAGTCGCTGGAATCCTCGCTGCGCGCGGACCTGGTCGCGGGTACGTCGTTCTCGAGTGCCGCGAACGCCATCAATACCGAGGCAGAGCAGCTGCGCAGGGAGGGCTGCGATGTTGTTGTGTGTATCGCGCATACACTCAACGCCAAGACCTTTGCCACGCGGCTCCGTGGCGTCGATGCCCTTATCGCAGGCCACGAGCACATCAACCTTAACGAGAAGGTGACGGGAGCCGACGGCAAGACGATCCACGTTGTTGAGGCAGGCAGCGCCTTTGCCGAGGTGGGGCTGCTTTCCATTCCGTACAAGTACGACACCAATGGCACCGAGACGACCGACGATGACACGGTCACGGTCCCTGCAGACGGCAGCGACGAGAAGCTCTACACCGCCAAGAACGTCAACGACCTTTTGGCAGACCCCGACAAGGGCTCCGACTACCAAAGCCGCCTTGAAGCCGTCCGCAACAAGATCAAGCCGCTCGACGAGGACTTTGAAAACGAATCGAACAAGGTGCTCGGCACATCCACCACCAACTATTTCTACGGCGAGGACACCGCAGGCACGCATGGTTGGGAAATGGTGCGCACCACCGATTTCCGTCCCAGCAACCCGGGTGACACCACCAAGGCCCAGACCATCGGCCACGTGATTTGCGGCTCCTATCTTGCCCTGACGGGCGCGGACCTCGCTATCGAAAACGCTGGCGGCATCCGCGGCGGCATCGCGGCGGGCAACGTGACCGCCGGCAACGTCATCGCCATCTCGCCCTACGGCAACACCGTGGAGACCTGGACCATGACCGGCGCGGACTTCCTCGCAGCGCTCGAGCACTCGCTACAAATCAGCGACGATTGCAACGACAGCTATGAGCTTCAGCAGGCTTATGTGACGGCCGGTCACACCGAGCAGGAGGCGCAAGACAAGTACAAGTGGCGCGATGACTCTGGCAGCGTTCTCTCCTTTGGCGGCATCAACGTGACGATTGATTGGACGCAGCCCGAAGGCAAGCGCATTGTGAGTGCCACACTCACCAAGGACGGCAGCACGCTCGATCCCACCAAGACCTATACCGTCGCCACCAACAACTACATCATCACCAACACGACCGACTTTCCCACCTTTGCGCACGCCACCAAGTACACCGAGTGGGGCACGTGTGAGGCAGCGCTGAGGGCGCTGATTGGACAGAACGGCTGGGAGAGCAAGATGGCCGGGCTCGCCGGCACCATCAGCTTCGGCTCCGCAGCCGTGGACCCCACGCCCACACCGGCCCCGACGCCTAAGCCCTCGCCTAAGACGGACACGACGACCACGAAGGTCATCACCAAGAAGACGACCGGTAAGCTCGCCGCAACGGGAGACCGCACGCTGGCAGTAGTTGGCGCGTGCCTTATCGGCGGCATCATCGTCATCATGCTCGGCATTATCTGGAAGCGTCGACGCTAAGCTACACCGCCGGGCCTTGCAGCCCCGCCGCGTAAACCTTATATCGAGCACAGAAGCCCGTCCGAATTTGATCGGACGGGCTTCTTGGTGGGTATCATGGTTGGACGATCATTAGGAGGTTTCCCTACATGGAATTGTTTGAGCCGATTCTTCATTTCTTTGAACAACGGTGGGTCCACAACATCATCTGGGCCGTCATCTTGGCGATAGGCACCGCCGTCGCCGCCAAGGTCGTATCCAAGACCCTGAACCATCTGCTTAACCGAGACGATAACCCGCTACCGGCATCGAGTATCTTCATCAACATCGCGCGCGCCGTCATCTGGATGATCGGCGGCAGCTTTATCCTCGACAACTGTTTTGGCATTAATGCAAACGCCCTCGTCGCCGCTCTTGGCGTCGGCGGCATCGCCATCTCGCTCGGCTTTCAGGACACGCTGTCAAACCTTATCGGCGGCATGCAAGTGACCTTTATGGGCATCATCAAACCCGGCGACAATATCGAGGTCGGCGGCGTATCCGGCGTGGTCCAAGACATCACTTGGCGCCATACAACGATTGAGGATGCCTGTGGACAGACCATCATTGTGCCCAACTCCAACATCTCCAAGAACACGCTCGTGCATTTGATGCCCTTTGGACGCGTGGCCGTGCCCGTTGCCGTAAAGGACACGTCTAAGTGGGCTTCCCTTGACGCGCTGGCAGACGAGCTCACCGATGCCACCAAGACCGCCGTGCTTCCCATCTCGGGCTTTGACAAGGAGCCCTACGTACTCTTTAGCGAGATCGGCGACTTTGGCATCAAGGGCAAGATCATCTTTATCGTCAGCGACGACAGCACTACTTTCACGGCAGCCGACGCCTGCATCCGCGCCATCGCCCCCATCATCGCCTAAACCACCGTAAAGGGGTCAGGCATCTTTGTAGTGGTTTTCATTCGTGGTACCATGGTTCATATAGTTGTTTAAACGACTAAGGGAGCAACATTATGGAAGAGGCCTACCGTCAAGCACGCAAGCGCGGCGAGCAAGGACGTCGACGCGCCATTAGTCAAAGCGAGTATCCGTACCTCACGGACCTCGATAGCTTGGTTGCCCAGCTCCCCTTAGGCCAGCGAGAGAATGTCGGCCTGAGAGACATTCCGCTCGAAATGGTCGTCGGCACGGTCACCAAGGGCCGTCAGTCCGCCTTTTCGTGTAACTTTATGCCCCTGCTTCCGTTTAGCACCGAGTTCGCCCGCAAGTGGTCCAACCTCTACGACATCCAGGTGACCGAGGGCTATCGCGACCCCGTCATCGTCACCGAGTTCATGCATCGGTTCTATGTCCAAGAAGGCAACAAACGCGTCAGTGTCCTCAAATTCCTAGACGCCCCGACGGTTTCGGCCAAGGTCACCCGTCTCTACCCCGGCAAATGGGATTCCGTCGAAAGCCGCCTGTACGGCGAGTTCTGCGCGTTTTGGCGCGTCTGCCCCCTATACGAGATCGAGTTCTCGCGTGAGGGAAGCTACGAAACGCTCGCGAAGATGCTCGGTCAGAACCTTATCGAAAAATGGCCGCAGAAAAAGGTCGACTACCTGCGCCACACTTTCCTGCTCTTTAAGCGTGCCTACCTTCGCGCAGGCGGCGATCAC
The DNA here is from genome assembly GCA_900540995.1 of uncultured Collinsella sp. Classification (GTDB taxonomy): domain Bacteria; phylum Actinomycetota; class Coriobacteriia; order Coriobacteriales; family Coriobacteriaceae; genus Collinsella. Next base: position 30,497 of record UQHO01000001.1, read on the forward strand.
CTGGACATTACGTCTGCCGACGCCATGCTCGTGTACCTCAATGTGTACAACCAGGACCGCCTGCTGGATACGCCGACGGATATCGTCGTAAACCGCCTGTGCAAGATTTGGCGCGAGCTGGTCATTGCCGGCAAAAATGACGAGGAAAAGGTCGATCTTGTCGAAGCACCGAGCGTCGACGAGGAGGAGACGCCCGCCAAGTCCACCTCTGGCGTGCTCAACTTCTTTATGGGCAAGACCGTCTACTCGACGGCCAACCCCCTGCGCATCGCCTTTATCCATGAGTTCCCCTGTGCGACGTCGAGCTGGGACAGCCTGCACGACCAAGGGCGTCAGTATCTCGATGAGCACTTTGGCGGTATCGTGCGCACCGAGGCGTTCGAGGACTGTCACGATCCGGATGTGTTCTACGCCGCCGTGGAAACGGCTGTCAAACATGGAGCAAACGTCATCTTCTCGACCTCGCACCGCCTGATGGAATACACGCTCAGGGCTGCCGTTGAGTATCCCCGGATTCGGTTCCTCAACTGCTCTATCGGCCTTCCCCATCAAAGCGTCCGTTCGTACTTTGGCAAGATGTACGAGGCCAAGTTTCTGCTGGGCGCCCTTGCGGCCAGCATGGCGGACAACCACCGCATCGGTTACCACGCGTCGGTCTTCGCCTCGGGCGCACTCAGCGAGATCAACGCCTTTGCGATTGGCGCCTCGCTGCTCGACCCGCGCGCGCAGGTCATCCTCACCTGGGGCGATGTTCCCGCCGGTGGTCTTGCCGAAGCCATGTGCCGCGAAGGCGTGAGCGTCATGACCGGCGCCGATATGTCAAAGTCGCTGGAAGATCCCACCGCCTACGGGCTTCACCGCTTGGTCGATGACAAGGTTACCGGCATCGCCATGCCCGTCTGGAACTGGGGGCGCTACTACGAGCTTATCGTGAAAAGCCTTCTGCACGGCACATGGGACGAGACCAGCGACGACAACCAAGTGCGCGCCGTCAACTACTGGTACGGCATGAGCTCCGGCGTTATCGACATCCGTTACGCTCCGGGCCTACCCTACCAAACGCGCAAACTCGTGCAGTTGCTCCGCAACGGCATTGTCGAGGGATCCATCAACCCCTTTGGCGGCGAGCTCCACAGCCAGAACGGCGTGGTACAGATCGAAGGCTTCCCTCCGCTGCCGAGCACGCAGATTGTCGAGATGAATTGGCTGGCGGACAACGTGGTAGGCACCATTCCGCAGCTCGACGATGAGCCGAAAGTCCCTGCCCTATGAAAATCCTTGCCATAGCCGATACCGAAGAACGATGCCTTTGGGAGTGCTTTCGCAAGGAACGCTTTGAGGGAGTCGACCTGATTTTGTCCGCCGGCGATCTGGACCCGGACTATCTTGAGTTTTTGGTTACGGTCATCAACAAACCGCTCATCTACGTGCGCGGCAATCACGATGACCGCTACGCACGTCATGCACCGGGCGGATGTATCTGCGTGGAAGACAGCGTGTACACGTACCGAGGGATTCGCATTGCGGGCCTTGGCGGGTCCATGCGTTATCGCGACGGCGCCAACATGTACACCGAACGCGAGATGTCCAAGCGCATGCGTAAGCTGTCGCGTAAGGTTAGGATGGTCGGCGGGTGCGACATTCTGCTTACCCATGCACCCGCCGCCGGTATGGGTGATCTGGACGATCTACCGCATCGAGGATTCGAATGCTTTAACACAGCGCTTGAGTCCTGGGGGGTCGACTACATGGTGCATGGGCATGTACACCAAAGCTACGGTAACGATTTTCAGCGCGAGCGGCAGCATGTGTGTGGAACGACGATCATCAACGCCTGCGGCTATACGCAGTTTGAGCTCGACCAGACGCACTACCCCATCCGCGGCTGGCAAGCAGCCTGGCTCAACTCACAAACCATGCGCCGCGAGCTCAAACGCCACGAAGCCATCGAGTCCTCAACAGCCAGAACACCCTGGTAACCACCACAAAGAGGACACTGTCCCCTTTGTGGTGCTTTTGACGCGATAGCAAGAAACCCGGTCCTGCACAAGGCAGAACCGGGTTTCTTTAGCAATGCTTGCTGTACTCAGGCAGTAACTAGCAGTTACTCAGCCAGGAAGTCACGCTGGACAGCGGGATCGACCTTGACGCCAGGGCCCATGGTGGAAGACACGGAGATGGACTTGACGTACTTGCCCTTAGCAGAAGAGGGCTTGACGCGCAGGATCTCGGTGTACAGGGCAGCGTAGTTCTCGACGAGCTGCTGCTCAGAGAAGGACTTCTTGCCCAGGGGCACGTGGCAGATGCCGTAGCGGTCGGCACGATACTCAACGCGGCCGGCCTTGAGCTCGGAGACCATCTTGGCGACGTCCATGGTCACGGTGCCGAGCTTAGGGTTCGGCATGAGGCCACGGGGACCAAGGATCTTACCGATGCGGCCAACCTTGGCCATCATGTTCGGCGTAGCGATAGCGGCGTCGAAGTTGATCTCGCCCTTCTGGATCTGGGCGACGAGCTCGTCGGAACCGATGATGTCGGCACCGGCAGCCTCGGCTTCGCGGGCCTTCTCGCCCTCGGCGAAGACGGCAACACGAACGGTCTTGCCGGTGCCGTGGGGCAGGGAGATGGAACCACGGATGTTCTGGTCAGCCTTACGAGTATCGATGCCCAGACGGAAGTGGGCCTCGACGGTCTCGTCGAACTTGGCGGTGTCGAGCTCCTTGATGAGCTTGGCAGCCTGAAGGGGGGTGTAGAGCGTGGCGCGGTCGATCTTCTCGGCAGCGGCGTTATAGCTCTTACCATGCTTAGCCATGTGCATTACCTCCTGTGGTTAAACGGGCGTGAGCCCTCCCACATCGTATCGTGTGCCCTATTGCACACATTTAACGGGCGTCCCGGTCGGAGCACCCGTCGTTACCATAAGAAATCGCTACTCAGCGATGGTGACACCCATGGAACGGGCGGTACCGGCGATGATCTTCTTGGCGGCGTCAATGTCGTTGGCATTGAGGTCCGGCATCTTGATCTCGGCGATCTTGGTGAGCTGCTCCTGGGAGAGCTGGCCAACCTTGTCGGCCTGGGGCTTAGCGGAACCAGACTTGAGGTTCAGCTCCTTCTTGATGAGGTGAGCCGCCGGCGGGGTCTTGGTGATGAAGGAGAAGGACTTATCCTCGTAGACAGAGATCTCAACGGGGATGATGTCGCCCTTCTTGTCCTGCGTCTCGGCGTTAAAGGCCTGGCAGAACTGCATGATGTTCACGCCAGCAGCGCCCAGGGCGGGGCCGACGGGAGGAGCGGGGTTAGCTGCACCAGCAGGAATCTGGAGCTTAATGACGTTGGCAACCTTCTTCTCAGCCATGGTCATTCCTTTCGAATCACGAGTGTGAAGTACTTGCTATATCGTAAGCACGCACGTGTTAGAAGCACTCCTGAGATGAGCAGTCACAGAAGAAGCACGCTCGCGCGAACGGACGAAAACTTAAGCGATGACAGCGACCTGGTTAAAGTCGAGCTCGACCGGCGTCTCGCGGCCAAAGATCATCAGCGTGACCTTGAGCTTGCCAGCCTCGGTGTTAACCTCGGAGACCTTGCCATCAAAGTCGGTAAGCGGGCCATCGGTGACACGGACGGACGTACCGACCTCAATATCAACCGAGGTGCGCTTGGGCGAATCGCCCTTACCGGGACGACGAGTCATCTTGTTGTACTCGTCGCGGGAAAGCGGAGCGGGCTTGCCGTTGCCGCCTAGAAAACCGGTGACGCCAGGCGTGTTACGAACACACGTCCAAGCATCGTCATCCATCTCCATGCGGACCAGGACATAACCCGGGAAAATCTTGGAATCCTTGGTCTCGCGCTTGCCACCCTCTTTAATCTCGGTGACACGCTCCATGGGAATCTCGATATCAAAGATACGGTCCTGCATGCCCATGGTCTCAATACGATGCTCGAGATCGGACTTTACGCGGTTCTCGTATCCAGAGTAAGTGTGAACGACGTACCAACGCTTAGACATGGTTTAGCCCCTCAATCCAGAGAACAGAGCAAGAGCCTCGCCAAAGCCAGCATCGAGCAGAGCGATGACGACGCCGACGACGACCAGAGAAGCGCAGACGACGACCGAGTAGTTCACGAGCTCCTTCTTATCGGGCCACGTGACACGCTTCATCTCAGACTTGACCGAAGCGAAATACTTCTTGGTGCGGGCGAAGAAACCAGGCTTCTCGTTCTTCTTGGACTTCGCAGCCTTCTCGTTCTTCTTGGCAACGGCCTTCTTGGCCTCAACCTTGGAGTTGGCGGCAGCGCTGTTGGCAGGTGCCGGCTGCTGAGCCTTCTTCTTGTTCTTCTTGTTGGCCATTTGGGTTACCTCCGCGCAATGCGCTTATACATGAGTAAACCGTAAGCCCCCAAGTGGGAGCTTACGGAATAATGACTGGCACGCCAGGAAGGACTCGAACCCTCAACACTCGGTTTTGGAGACCGATGCTCTACCAATTGAACTACTGGCGTATGTGACTAGAGACTAGCGAGTCTCTTTGTGCAGCGTGTGGTGACGGCACCAGGGGCAATACTTCTTGATCTCCATACGATCAGGCATGGTCGACTTGTTCTTGGTGGTCGTATAGTTGCGGCGCTTGCACTCAGTGCACGCAAGAGTAACTAGAGTACGCATGTATCCTGAACCTTTCATTTCCGCCCCGTACGGGCACGAGTTGTTACTTTATCAGCTCCACGTAAGTGCTGTCAATGAAAACCTCGAGTCAATTGGTTCTCGGTGGATCCATTCATATTTGGAACACATCAATGGAGCCAACGAGATCTAATCGACGGTGCACCCAAGACCATTATCGATCCTCTCGACACCAGCAACGGCTCAATATCCATTGCAGAAAAGAACCCGGCACCCATATAAGTGCCGGGTTCTCTAAGTCAGCTATATCAAAGAGCTAATTTACTCAATGATCGTGGAGACGATGCCCGAACCGACGGTGTGGCCACCCTCGCGGATAGCGAAGCGCAGGCCCTCCTCCATGGCGATCGGGTGGATGAGGTCGCCCTCGATGGTGATGTGGTCACCAGGCATAGCCATCTCGGTGCCCTCGGGGAGCTTGACCGTACCGGTAACGTCGGTGGTACGGAAGTAGAACTGAGGACGATAACCATCGAAGAACGGGGTGTGACGGCCGCCCTCCTCCTTGGTCAGAACGTAAATCTCGCCGGTGAACTTGGTGTGCGGGGTAACCGAACCGGGCTTGCAGAGAACCTGGCCGCGCTCGATGTCCTCGCGCTTGATGCCACGGAGCAGCAGACCGACGTTGTCGCCAGCCTCGCAGAAGTCCATGGACTTACGGAACATCTCGATACCGGTAACGACGGTGTTCTGGGTATCCTTGATGCCGACGATCTCGACGGGCTCGTTGAGCTTGAGCTCACCGCGCTCGACACGGCCAGTAGCAACGGTACCACGGCCGGAGATGGTCATAACGTCCTCAACGGCCATCAGGAACGGGAGGTCGTTGTTACGAGCAGGCGTCGGGATGTACTCGTCGACGGCCTTCATGAGCTCGCGAATGGCGTCCATCCACTTGGCGTCGCCCTCGAGAGCGCCCAGAGCGGAGCCACGGATGACGGGGATGTCGTCGCCGGGGAAATCGTACTCGGAGAGGAGCTCACGGGTCTCCATCTCGACGAGGTCGATGAGCTCGTCATCGTCGACCATGTCGCACTTGTTCAGGAAGACGACGATGTAGGGAACGCCGACCTGACGGGCGAGCAGGATGTGCTCGCGGGTCTGAGCCATGGGGCCGTCGGTAGCGGCGATGACCAGGATAGCGCCGTCCATCTGAGCAGCACCGGAGATCATGTTCTTGACGTAGTCAGCGTGGCCCGGGCAGTCAACGTGAGCGTAGTGACGGGCAGCAGTCTCGTACTCGACGTGGGAGACGGAGATCGTAATGCCGCGCTCGCGCTCCTCGGGAGCCTTGTCGATGTTCTCGAACGCAGTGAAGTCAGCCTTGCAGCCCTCGGTCTCGGAGAGAACCTTGGTGATGGCAGCGGTCAGCGTGGTCTTGCCGTGGTCGACGTGACCAATGGTGCCGATGTTAACATGCGGCTTAGTGCGCTCAAACTTCTCTTTGGCCATAAAGCCCTCCTCTAAACAGGTCGTCCCCGGACGGGACTTTGCCTTTATACCATAGTGGCCTCTCAACATACTATTGAGAAGCCACCGTGTTACCTATGGTAGCGGTGACTGGATTCGAACCAGTGACGCCACGGGTATGAACCGTGTGCTCTAACCAACTGAGCTACACCGCCGGATGGAGCCTGCAACCAGACTTGAACTGGTGACCTCTTCGTTACCAACGAAGTGCTCTACCGACTGAGCTATACAGGCACTTGACGGGTGGGAGCTATAGGATTCGAACCTATGTAGGCAGAGCCAACGGGTTTACAGCCCGTCCCCATTAACCACTCGGGCAAACTCCCAATCGTTCAAGTATCCGCAGGTTCTTTGGTCTTTTGGACCGCCGCCCCCGCGAACGAAAAAGATAATACGATGCAACCTTGTGGGCTGTCAACGAAAACCTCTAGATACACGGTGCCGGGCGTATCTATATAGCCGTGACCTGCGGTTTTATTGAGTTTGGATATGAAGGACGGTGGTTTTGGATACTGAGGTGACATTTCCCGAGGGAACACTTTGTCACGGTGGAGTACATCTGCAGCATCGACCTTCGATACCGACCCTCTTGCACTATTACATAGGTCACGATCGTGCTTCCACGGCACGTTCAAGCGTGGATAATCTCCCGCTTTTAGCGCGGCTCTAAGCCCAAAGCGGAGATTATCCACGCTCATTCTCCAGACGGGAGAACTATAGAGCCGCTACTGCTCGGGCCAGACCAAAGTAGACCCATAGAGCGGCTCCCCCTTGGTGCAGGGGTAGCGACTCAAGTAACACGACGATAGCAAGTCGAAGAAATAGGTCATGGCGTATTTCGAATAAACGCCGAGTCGGTCAATTCCGTTTCCCGCATTACCAAGACGATATACACGGTCAAAAGACCTCGATTTGTCATCGTTGCTAAACGCAGTAATTAGAATCTTCCTGCCCGAACGGCAATCAAGATACTCACGCGCCTGGGACGCAAATAGCCCGGAGACCGATACGAGAATTATCAATGACTGCGAAGCGTCTCCCATGTTTTTCAATTCCGCGACGTTAGCCCCAGCAACTATGCGAACTATCTTGCCCGCATAAAACATTTCCTGCTGAAATCGTACGAGATTGGCGCTCACATTATTGGTGCACCAGATTTCAACGTTTTTATGGCCATCAATTTCGTCGGCAAGGTGCTTAATAGCGATATCGGACACGCCGCTTTCAACCTCAGCGAACATCTCGATCATGCGAACGTCGAGCTCTGCCCTGTACTCCTCGTAGCCGAATTCCTCCTCTCGATGGCTTAAGTCGCTTGGAAAGACTGATTGAGTAAATGATTCTTTCAAATCGCTAAGAGACTGGTAGCCCAATCGATTGCAGAAACGACGAACAGCGGAACGGGTCACGAATGCATCGCGGGTTATTGTGGCAACATTGATTTCGCTCGAACGCCTAATGTGAGCGATGAGATATCGAGCGATGGCGGCATCGTTTGACCAAAACTCGCTGTTGATGATGGAGCTAATGCGATTGAGCACATCGAAGTCATTGATATTCACGTGATCCCTCTTTCCGCTCTCCTCGAAACCATAGTTCATTTATTGAATCAAACAGCTTTGGTCGTTCTCCTATGATTCAAATCAGTTGACGTCATCTTAATCGTAATTCCGCCACACGTATCCACCGTGTTGAATGATGGAAAGGGGATTCATGGGCAACGTGAACAACATCCCGTTTCTCTGGGGTTCCGCCACGGCGTCTTATCAGTGCGAGGGTGCCTGGAACGAAGACGGCAAAGGCCTTGGCGAGTGGGATTTCTTTAACCACACAAGCAATAAGAACATCAACCATGTTGACGGTGATGTATCTTGCGACTTCTACCATCGCTATGAAGAAGATATCCGCATGATGAAAGAAGGCGGACAAAACACCTATCGCTTCTCTCTTTCATGGAGTCGAATCATCCCCACGGGTATCGGTGAAGTGAATGAAAAGGGTATCGATTTTTATAATCGGGTCATTGATTGCTGCCTCGAAAATGGCATAGAGCCCAACGTTACGCTGTTCCATTACGATCTGCCATTCACGCTTGCTTGCAAAGGCGGATGGCTGAACAACGATATGGCAGAGTTGTTCTGCAAATACGCCAAGATTTGCTTTGAGCGCTTTGGAGACCGCGTCAAAATCTGGGCTACCGTTAACGAGCCGCATTTCTACAGCTACTGCGTAAACATGTTGGGCAACTATCCCCCCAATCGATCGCTCGACGTTCAGTCGTACATGCAGTTTCAGTACAACCTGATGCGCGCAAGCGCACTCGCAGTCCGAGCATATCGTCAAATGGGCTACGACGGCATCATCGGTGCCGTCCACGATGGCGGCGTTGTCGAACTCGACCCGGCAACCGAGCACCCCGATGACGTATTTCGATACGCAGACTTTTTCGCCAATCGCATGATTCTGGCACCAGCACTTCAGGGTCAACTGCCGCCAGAAATGGACGAAATCCTTGAAAAACTTGGCGTCTCGCTCTATCGATCCCCAAATGACGTAGAAGAATTCAGAGACGGTAAAGTCGATTTTATTGGACTCAACGTGTATTGCCGAGAGTATGTAACCGACTGGCACGGTGGAGAGCTTGCCGTTTCGGCGAACAATAAGGGCGGTTCGAGCAAAAAGGTCGAAGGAAAATGCATTGCGCCCTTGTTTGAAAGCGCCCGCGACAGCAATGTTCCCCGCAATAAATGGGGCCGCGAAATACTCCCAAGTTGCATGTATTCAACCATCATGGATGTCCACGAGCGCTATGACGCGCCCCGCATCTTTATTACGGAAAACGGACATGGCGCCTATGAACAACCAGACGCAGACGGAATGATCCACGATGATGACCGCATCGAGCTTCTGGGCCAGTTCATCGAGCACATGATGAGGGCTAAGCGCGACGGCGCGCGCGTTGAGGGCTACTACCTCTGGTCGACGATGGATCTGTATAGCTGGATCAACGGCTACGAAAAACGATACGGACTTGTCCATATCGACTTCGAGAACAATCTGGAGCGCACCCCCAAAAAGAGCTGGTATTGGTACCGAGACCTTATCTCGAAGTATCAGGAGCAGGAAGGTTAGGAGAAAGAGATGAAATATCAGGCAATGTCCGAAACAGTCCTAAAGGCTGTTGGCGGCAAAGAGAACATTACATCGGTAACTCATTGTGCGACGCGCCTTCGCATCGACGCACGAGACACCTCGATCATCGATCTCCAGCTCGCCAAATCGGCTGACCAGGCGCTCGGGGCAGTAGTCAGCGGTGGCCAGCTTCAGGTGATCATCGGCCCCAACGTCACCGAGGCCTACAACGACTTCCTCGACTTCGCGGGAATCGAAGTCGGCGGTGGCACGGTTGCCGACGATGCCCAAACCGCCAAAGACCTTGCAGAAGGCATTAAAAGCGGTAACACCGCCATGGGCTTGATTGAGAAATTCGGGAACGTCTCTGCACAGGTATTCATGCCCATCGTCCCGGCGCTCATCGTTGGCGGACTCATTCTTTCGATCAAGAATCTCCTGGTCAATTATTGTGGATTGAGCACCGATAGCGGAACCGCCCAGGTTCTGCTGGCGATCTTCAGCGCCTCATTTAGCTTCCTGCCCGTTTACCTCGGCTATCAGCTCGCCGCCGTCATGAAGATGCAGCCTATCATGGGCGCACTGCTGGGCGCAATCATGATTAGCTCGTCTATTAGCGGTGCTGAGGGTCTCGACTTTCTTGGCATCCCCATCCCGACGAATGACTACTCGAGCACGGTGGTGCCAATCGTACTGGACGTTGTGTTCATGTACTTTGTTGATCGCGGTCTTCAGAAAATCATCCCCGACATTACCAAACTGTTCTTGAAGCCGCTGCTCACCATGTTCATCGTCGTGCCTGTTGAGCTGATTATCCTCGGCCCCGCCGGCAGCATGATGGGCTACGCGCTGAGTGATGCCGCCACGTGGCTCATGGATAACGTGGCATTTATCGCTACTCCAATCCTTGCAGCCCTTAACCCCTATTTTGTCATGCTCGGTCTTGATAAGGCCTACATCGCGATCGAAGTTACGAGCTTGGCGCAGCTCGGCTGGGCGCCCATTATCTTTGGATTCATCTCGAACCTCTGCATTGGCGGCACGAGCCTCGCCTTGGCAACTGCAATGAAAGGCAACAAGGAGAAGAGAGGTATGGTCACCACGGTTGCCGTCACCGCACTCTGTGGCGTAACTGAGCCCGCATTTTACGGCTGCCTCATCGAGCGTCCCCGCCTGCTTGTCGGCACAGCAATCGGCGCCCTCTGCGCGGGACTCCCTGCAGGCATCTTCGTCCTGAAGGAGTATGTTGCGGGAGCATGCCCCGGTCTTCTTTCTGCGCTGATCTTTATCGCTCCCGATGGATCCATGAGCAACTTCGTACTGGCGTGCGTTGTCGCCGTCATCGCCATCGTTGTCTCGTTCATCGCTGCACGCGTGATCATCAAGAAGAATCCCAACTATATTGAGTAGATGCCCGCTGCTTGCATTGGGGACATCCTCGGCAGACCATTAGCAAGAACCCAAGAAGTCCCTTAGGAGCTCGATTAATCCATTCGGATTCCTCAGGCACAAACGACCCCGATTCCACAATGAAATCGGGGTCGTTGTTTCTAAAGCCGTCGATAGACAATCGGTGTTTACCTTAGCTCCCTATCCCAAGTTAATTATCCACGCTCGTTCTCCGGTCGGGAGATTTTCTTCGCTCGCGTGTCCAGAAATCCACGCTCGAGCAGGACATCCAGGTCCGCACCCGCCCTTGTCTCGATCTGTAACAGCAAGAGGCCTATTCCGCTTCTACATGTTACAGATCAAGATATTCCTAAAACACCCTAAGTTTCATCTCAATCTGTAACAGTTAGATGCCAAATATCGGTCTTGGTGTTACAGATTTAGACAAACTGGAGGACGAGACAAACCAAAAACGGGATGGGCGCTAACCCGATGGCGCACCACCTAAATAGAAACGGGCCCTGTCCCAATTGGAGACAGAGCCCGAAACTCTCATGGAGCCAGTGACAGGAATCGAACCTGCAACCCACTGATTACAAATCAGTTGCGCTACCGTTGCGCCACACTGGCACACTTGGCGCTTTCGCGCGAAGCCTGTTAAGAATAAAGGAATTACGGACGGGGCGCAACAGGCCACACGGCGTTATACAAATATGCAAAATCCAGCAACAACAGGTACCAGGCCCGTTCATTTCTGTCGGTTCACCCTCAATCTCAAAACTATTCGCCAGAACGAATAGTTTTAATTACAATTGGCTATATAAAACTATTCGTTTTGACGAAGGGTTTCGCGATGCTTACTACCAAGGAAGCCGCCGAGCTGCTCGGCATCACCCCGCGCAGGGTGCAGGAGCTCATTAAGAACGGCGCACTGACCGCCCGCAAGGCTTCTGGTGTATGGCTCATCGACAAAGACAGCGTCGACACGCGGCTCCGCTCCGTGACCAAAACGGGGGGACGTCCCCGCCGCGGCCACGGTAAGAGCGAGATCGCATTCACCCTCATGAACCGCACGTACGAAGTCGCTCAGCTGGTCTACAGCACATCGCGAAAAGACTTTACCCACATCGGTGCCGACATCGATTACGCCCACGCCCCTATTGGAGTATTTGGCCCTAATAGCCCCATATCGCTAGACTCCTTCCGCATCTGGTGGCACGGCCGCGGTATCCCGCTCGCACGCATTGGGCTAGCCTCCCTGCTTGCAGAAGCCGCAGTCGATGTTCCCGATGAACTCGTCCAGCGAAATCTCGGCCTCTCCTTATCCGACCAGTATTGGATTAGGCCCCAAGGTTCCGGTCTCACCTGGGAGGATATCAACTTCTTCAATAACGCCTTTGATGACGTCTCACTGTCCATTGCGCCCTTTGCCCCAGAGGGAAAAGCGGCTGCCGCAAAGCCCGATAACACCTCGGACGGCAATCTTCAAAAGTACTGGACGTGCGAGGGCGAGCGTCGAATTCTGCATAAGGCAGGAGCGCACCTGAACCAGGAACCTTATAACGAGCTGGTGGCGACCACGCTCCACCGTCGCATCCTAAACACCTGCGATTATGTGCCTTACTCGCTCGAGGGCACGGGCACTTCCGCCCTGAGCATATGCGATGTCTTCTTAACTGATGAAGAAGAGTATGTCCCTGCGTTCTATGTAAACCAGCGCGCAAACGCAGATGAACGACTAACCGACTACGAGCGATACGTAGCAAACTGCGAGGAGCTCGGGGTGACAGGCGTCAAGGATGCCCTTGACCGCATGATCGTATGTGACGACATCATTGCCAACTACGATCGTCATTGGCGTAACTTCGGCCTCGTGCGAAACGTCAACACGCAAGCCTGCAGACCTGCCCCCATCTTCGATTCGGGCTCATCACTCTGGTGCAACATATCGCTAGAGGAGCTTAGGGCGGGAGAGCACAGTTTTACCAGCGCACAATTTCATTCAAGTCCCGCCAAACAAATGTTGCTCGTCGAGGACATGGGCTGGTTTGACGGCGACAAACTCGAGGGCTTTGTCGACGAGGCGATCGAGATTCTGTCTAAAAACGATGCCCTAGCAGCGAGACTGCCTTATCTAAAAGAGGCGCTAACGTGGCGCCTCGAAAGAATGATCGACATCGCTGAATGGAGTTAGCGAGGCAGCATTGCCCCGCCAACTCCCCTACCGCCCGCGCAGGGCCTTAAGCTTTGCCAGGGCCTCGGGGCTCAGGCGGCTGCCCAGAGTCATCTTGATCTGCGGCGCTTCCTCTGCCTCGTGAACGTCGTTATCGATCTGTTTGATCTCGTCCACCAGCATACGGCTCGAGATGCGCGTAACACCCTTGCCCATGACGACGGCCTGGATCGTGCCGTCGCTCGACACCACGGAGCACGCGCGGCCTTCCTCGCGCGCCTCGATGCAGAGCTTCTGTACCACGGTATCGGCCGATACACCCGTCGGCGAGAACTCGATGCGCACGCCGCGGGCCGGCAGGTTGGGGCGCTCGCTGGAGATATTGCCCGCGCCGTCGAACACGATCACGGCCTCGTAGCGGCCCTGGGCAAAGGCGGCGACGTCGTTGATGAGGGCGGTGCGCGCCATATCGTGAACATCGCTGGAATACGGATCGTCGGAATGGTCGTAGACGAGCTTTTCGTAGCGTGGCGTGCAGTGGATCACGTTGTAGCCGTCGACCACCAGCAGCTCGGGCTTGTTGGAGTGCACCGTCGAGACTGGATCGGCGATGGCCTGCGCAAACGCATTGCCGCCCACGCCATAGGTCGCGGCCGAAACAATCGGCTTGGCCGAGCCCTCGCCAAAGCGCTTGGCCTTGGACTTGGCGCGGTTCTTCTTGGACATGCGCTACTCCTCCCCCATGAGCTCGCCGGCATTGCGGCGCAGCCACTCAAAGCACAGCGCGGTGGTCGCCTGGGCCACGTTGAGGCTCTCGGTCATGCCGCGCTGGGGAAGCTTGGTCAAAAAGTCGCATTTCTCGAGCACCAAGCGCGAGATGCCGTCGCCCTCGGAGCCCATAACGAGCGCCACGCGGCCCTCGAAGGGAGCGTCCCAGCAGCTGCCCTCGGCGTGCTCGGAGGCGCCGCCCACCCAAAAGCCAGCGGCCTTGAGGTCATCGAGCGCACGGGCGATATTGGGAACCTGCGCGATGGGCAAGTGCATGACGGCACCGGCTGAGGTCTTGTAGCTGCCCACGGTCACGCCGGCGGCACGTTTATTGGCGATGATGACACCGGCCGCGCCCACGACCTCGGCGGAGCGCACGATGGCGCCAAAGTTGCCGTCGTCGGTCACGTGGTCGAGTACCACGACGAGCGCCGGGCCGTCACCCGCGCGGTCGAGGATATCGGCGACGTCCGCATAGGGGAAATTACCCACCTCGAGCGCAATGCCCTGGTGAGCGCCATGGCTCGACAGCGCATCGAGCTGCGCGCGCGGCACATACTTAATGCGGACACCCGCGGCGTTGAGATCATCGACCAGACGAGACAGAGCGACATCGCGCTCCCCGCCCTCGGCGATGAGCGCGCACTTGACGGGAAAGCCGGTACGTAGCGCCTCGGCGGCAGCACGGCGGCCTTCGATAAACTCGCCCTTGGGAGCCTGGACAGCATCGCGGTTGCGATCGCGCTGCGGACGTGCGGCCTGGGTTTGGGAGCGCTCGCGCTGGCCCTTGGGAGCGGCAGCGCGGTCGTTGCGGCGAATCGGACGCGAGCCAGAAGCAGCCTGCTTGCCGCCACGAGGCGCACGCTTGCGATTGTCGGCCATAAAGCGACCTCCTAAATACAACTATCAAACGAAACAAAATAAACGACCGCCCATGAATATTAATTCGGGCGGTCGGTACGGGTTTTCCAAGTGCCCGAGATTGCCGTGAAAGAGGAGCGACGCGTACTTGAGTACGCGAGCGACGGTTTGAACGGCAAGGTCGGGTGCTTGGGAAACCCGCGGGGATTAGAGAGATTTGATACGGGTGCCCGCGGCAGTATCCTCGATCGTCAGCCCGAGGTCCTTGAGCTGGTCGCGGATAGCATCTGCCAGATCCCAGTTCTTGGCGGCACGAGCCTCGGCACGAGCCTCGAGAATCTTGGCAGCGGCCTCGTCCACGTCGTCACCCGTGTAGGCAACCAAACCGGCGGCAACGCCCAGCAGGCCCAGCGGCAGCTCGACCTTGGGCTCGGGAAGCTCGACGCCAAGCGTATCGAGCAGCTCGGTCAGCGTGTCGGCGGCGGCAAGCGCGGCGGCCTTGTCGGCAGCGTCGCCCGCCTGCTCCAGGTACTGGTTGCACTCGGTCACAAAGCCAAAGACGGCACCCATGGCACCAGCGGTGTTAAAGTCGTCGTCCATGCACTCCTTAAAGGTGGCACGGGTCTCGGCGGCCTTGGCGGCAAACGCCTCGGATGCTGCCTCATCGGCATCGGCCGTCGCATGGTTCGCGGCCCAGCGCAGGTTCTCGACCGTACCGGCGATACGCGTGAGCGAGTTCTCGGCACCCTCCAGGCGCTCCCAAGAAAAGTCGAGCGGCGAGCGATAGCTCGTCTGCAGCATCAGCAGGCGCAGGGCGGCAGCGGAGTGCTGCTCGAGGACCTCGGCCAGCGTAAAGAAGTTGCCGAGCGACTTGGACATCTTCTCGCCGTCTACCAGCAGCATGCCCGTGTGCATCCAGGTGTTGGAGAAGCCCTGGTGCCAGGCGCAGGTGGCCTGAGCGCACTCGTTCTCGTGATGCGGGAAGGCAAGGTCGGAGCCGCCGCCGTGGATGTCGATCGGAGTGCCCAGGTAGCGATGCACCATGGCGGCGCACTCGGTGTGCCAACCGGGACGGCCCTCGCCCCAGGGGCTCGGCCAGCTGGGCTCGCCGGGCTTGGCGGCCTTCCACAGGGCAAAGTCGAGCGGGTCGTTCTTGTCCTCGTTCTCCTCGATGCGCGCGCCAACCATAAGGTCGTCGATGTTGCGGCCCGAGACCTGACCATAGTTGGGATCGCTGCGCACGGCAAAGTACACGTCGCCGTTATCGGCGGCATAGGCATGGCCCTGCTCGATAAGCGTCTTGATCATGGCGATCATGGGGCCGATCTCTTTGGTGGCACGAGGACGCACATCCGGATCGAGCACGTTGGCGGCGCGCATGACGCCGATGAACTTGTCGGAGAACTCCGTTGCGACCTCGGCGGCAGTGCGGCCCTGCTCGTTGGCGCGCTTGATGATCTTGTCATCGACATCGGTGAGGTTCTGGGCGAATGTGACCTCGTAGCCGCTCGCGATGAGCCAGCGGCGGATCACGTCAAAGCTGATGAACGTGCGGGCATTGCCGATGTGGATGTTGTCGTAGACCGTGGGGCCGCACACGTACATGCGGACCTTGCCGGACTCGATGGGCTGGAACTCTTCCTTTTTATGGGTAGCGCTGTTGTAGATACGCATTCGTTACTCCTTAACGGTTTTCTGTAGCAGGCAGACGGCCCAGGCGCCGATTCCCTCGCCCTGACCTTCCCAACCGAGCTTTTCGGTCGTAGTGGCGGCGACGCCCACGTTTTCGACGTCAACGCCCAGGGCATGGGCGAGGTTGGCGCGCATGGCATCGCGGTGCGGGGTGATCTTGGGTTGCTGACAGGCAATGGTGCAATCGGCATCGACAAACTCAAAGCCCAGCTCACGCGCATAGTCCATTACGCGGGCAAGCAGCACCATCGAATCGGCACCCTCGTAGGCAGGGTCGGTATCGGGAAACAGTTTGCCGATGTCTCCCCCGCGGCAGGCGCCCAGAATGGCGTCGGCCAAGGCGTGCGCGAGCACATCGGCATCCGAGTGGCCCATCAGGCCGCGCTCGTAGGGAATGTCGACACCGCCGATGATACATCGACGCCCCTCCACCAGACGGTGAACGTCGTAGCCATGGCCAATGCGCAGGTTACTGAACATGGGGAAGGTCCTCTCCCTCGGCCATGCGGCCAAGCAGAATCGCGGTTACGGGACGCAGGTCCTCGGGCACCGTCACCTTAAGGTTATCGCGTGGGCTCTGGACGCAGCGGACGCGCCCACCCATGCGCTCGACCAGCGACGAATCATCGGTACCGATAAAGCCCTCGGCAATGGCTGCAGCGTGGGCGCGCTTCATAGCATCGACGCTAAAGATCTGCGGCGTCTGCGCTGCCCAGTAGAGCTCACGCGGCGGCGTCTCGACGATATTATCGCCGTCAACGATCTTGAGCGTGTCGATCGCGGGCTGACCGCACACGACACCGTCGAGCGAGCGGTCGCCCACAAGCACGTCGATAGCGTGATCGATGGCCTCGGTGGTAATGAGCGGACGAGCGCCGTCGTGAATGGCGACATATTCGAAACCCGCCGGAACCGCATGCACGCCGGCACGGGTGGAATCCTGACGGGTATCGCCGGCATCGGCAAAGCTGATGGGCGTGTCATAGTCAAACGGGTCGATGGCCAGGCGGCGCATCTCGGCACGGCGCTCGGCAGGGCAAACCACGACGATATGGCCGACCTTATCGCTACGATCGAACGCGCGGATGGACCAGCTCATGAGCGGACGGCCCGCCACATTAACGAGCTGCTTGCCGCCGGGATTTCCAAAGCGCTGGCCGCTGCCGCCGGCAACGACCACGGCGCATACGGGCGCCATTATGCGTTCCCCTGTTTGGTGCCCTTCATGCGGTACAGCGAGTCCGCAAGAATGGCAGGGTTGTTGACGCCAAAGTCGCCCAAGCGCTCCGGATCCTCGCTGATGTCGTCCATGAGCTCCTGCAGCGAGCCGTACTCGTCGACGATCTTCTCGGCCACGCCGTCGCGCACGACGGACACGCGCGAAAGCGTGCGCAGGCCCAGCGGCGTCATGACGGAGTCCTCGTCCAGGTCGTCGTAACCCAGAACCGCCGCCACATGCTGTGGGTCGGACAGGTCCTTGGGCGTCATACGGGCAAGCTCGGCGCGAATCTTCTCGGCGTTTGCCTCGGAGGAATCGCTCGCGTAGTCGCGGATCATCAGGTCGTATTCGGTATCCATGCTGGAGCCCGCGAGCTGCTCGAGCTGCATCTGCACGAGCTTGCCCTGGTTGCCCAGCTTGACGATGCAATCCTTAAGCTCAGTCTTTGCCTGCTGCATGATCTCGAAGCTCGAGAAAATACCGGTAATGTCGGCGAGCGTAACGTAGTCGTCGAGCTCGAGGGCCGTCAGGCGCAGCAGGGAGCGATCGAGCGACTGACGGGTAGTCTGGAGCGTGGCGACGAGCTGGTTGACCGAGCTCATGATGGTAGTGACGGGCTGGATCTCGTAGCTCTTGCCGTGAACGTACACGTTGACGACGGCACGACGGGCCGAGACCGAGATCACGATGGCATCGGTGAGCACCGACATGCGAGCGGCGGTGCGGTGACGCATGCCCGTCTCGCTCGTGGCAAGCGAGGGATCGGGATTGAGGTGGAAGTTGGCGCGCAGGATCTGGGTGAGGTCGCCGTCGATGACGATGGCACCGTCCATCTTGGAGAGCTCGAACAGACGGTTCGAGGTGAACGAAATGTTGAGCGGGAAGCCGTCGTTACCGGCAGCGAGCACGTTTTCGGTGTCGCCGACGCAGATAAGGGCGCCCAGGTGACCGGCGATGATCATGTCGAGGGCGGTGCGGATCGGCTGACCAGGTGCCGTCAGGCGGATGGCCTGTTCCATACGCTTTTGCAGCTCGTTCTTATCCAAGGCATCGCTCCCATCGTATACGCTCCATAAACGCTAAATAGTTTCTCACGGTTTGTCCCCGCAGCGCTTGCGAAATCCGATGCTTACAGAATGAGCGAACACCGCTTAGGTAGCTCATTTGGGACGGGGTTCTTTTGACTGCTCGTGTGGTAGCATCGGGTCTCATATTAATGAGGGAGTAGTCGCGTAATCGGGCTCGCCCGCAGAGAGGGAGCCAGACTATGGGACTCGCAGAGCTCGTGCTGCTCGCCGTTGGCCTTTCGATGGACGCTTTTGCCGTTTCCATCTGCAAGGGTCTCGGCATGAAAAAGATCAACCTTAAAGTCGCCGTGGTGCTCGGCCTATTCTTTGGCGGCTTTCAGGCCGGCATGCCCGTAATCGGATGGGCGCTCGGCAGTCAATTCATGGGCATCATCGGACCGATCGACCATTGGATCGCCTTTATCCTTCTGGCCTTTATCGGCGGCAAAATGCTGTGGGAAGCCTTTTCCGAAGACGAAGATGAGGACGAAGGCGACGACAAGGATGCCGAAAAGATTGACCTGGTAGAATACCTGATCCTCGCCATCGCTACCTCAATCGACGCCCTAGCCGTAGGCATCTCGTTTGCGGCGCTCTCGGTTGACATCGTTCCCGCTGTATCGCTTATCGGCGTCACAACGTTTATCTTCTCCGTCGCCGGCGTAGCGATCGGCCACACCTTTGGCGCGCGCTACGAAAAACCCGCCACCATCGTGGGTGGCGTCGTGCTCATCCTCATCGGGCTTAAGATCTTGCTTGAGCATCTGGGGATTCTCACGATATAAAAACGCCTCTCATAAGCTCAACGTCAATGTAGAGGCCTTATGCAGAGTTTTGCATGAGGCCTTTTCGTGCAGACTTTTGCATGTCATACTGATATGCAAAAGTCTGCATGTTGGAGATCGCCATGGATACCCTTCCCATCACCACGCCGCGCCAAGCTGGCATCTATGTGCGTCAGGCACGCGAGTCGCAGGGAATCACCCGTGCGACCCTCGCTAAAAAAGCCGGTGTTTCGGAGCGTCTGCTCGCATCGCTCGAGCTAGGAGACGCCACCGGCATTCGACTCGACAAGCTGCTGACGATTTTCAATGCTCTTGGACTGGCACTCGCCGCTCAAGGGGATATCGGCGAAGCGAAAAACGAGCGACCAGTCGACGCCCCGCATGCCAATCCGCTGCCTCGCAGCATCCCCAGGCGCCATCACACTCAACGTCCTCATCATCGCAACCGTCGTAGTACCCCCATTCCGGCTCTTGCAGATGCCCCCTTTACATCCGCACTCTACGACGAGGTCTTCGCCGATTTCGCCATGTCCAATCTCGGAGTCTCGATTGCCGCAAACGTATCTAACCAAACCAAGCCCGAAGGGAAATAGCCAATGGCCAGAACATCACTTCGGACCATTATTTGCGACGTACCTGCGGGAACGCTCACGCAAGATGAGAACGGTCTTATCAGTTTTACCTACGATCATGACTATGACGGGCCAGCCCTATCGACCAACATACCCGTATCGAATCGCACATACGGACAACAGGTCATGAATCCGTACCTGTTTGGCCTTCTACCCGACAGCGAGGACCAGCGAAAAGCGATTGCCGCCGAATTCGACGTTAGGCCCAACAATCCCGTTGCGTTGCTCAGCCATATCGGACTCGACTGTCCGGGCGGAGTGCAGTTTTGTGCCGAAGAAGATGCCGATGCCGTCCTGCATCGCGCTGGCGAATACCGCCCTATAGACGACCACGAAATTGCTCTCCGTCTCAAGTCGATCAGAGATGACCGCGATGCATCGTGGATGGGTCTAGATGAAAGTTGGTCACTCGGAGGCAATCAGGGCAAGTTCGTGCTCGCGTTCATAAACGGCCGCTGGTGCGAATGCATGGGCTCCTCGCCCACGACGCATATTTTCAAAAATGGCGTTATCGGATTTAAACTCGAGGCTCTGAATGAGTTTGTCTGCATGAAAAGCGCCCAGCGCGCCGGCATCGCAACGGCAAACGTCGAATATCGTATGTTTGAGGACGAACCTGCCCTCATTGTTGAGCGCTATGACCGTGTGAAAGTCGAAGACGGAACGATCAGGCGCCTACATCAAGAAGACCTCTGTCAGGCACTTGGGGTGATGCCCGCCCAAAAGTACACGGCAGACGGCGGCCCGACCACCCGCGACATTCAAGAGCTCCTCGTAAATACGAGCCACCATCAACTTAACCTGTATCTGTTTACGCAGATACTGTTCTTCAACGCCGTTATCGGTGCACCTGATGCGCATGCGAAAAACTATTCCCTGCTACTCGGAAACAACAGTACAGCCATGATGGCTCGTATGTACGATGTCGCGTCGGGTTTGGCGTATGAGCGCATGCGACGTCGGGCGCGCCTCGCCATGAGCGTTGGCGGCGAAAATCGTGTGGGGCGCATCGGTCCAGGCGCTATCCGCCGATACCACGGTATGGGCGACCCCGCACTGGAGGCGGCGCTCACCGATGCAGGGCTATCCGAGAAGTTTTGCTTTGCGACCATGATGGACCTCGCCTACGAGGTACCCATTTGCATGGAAAAGGTCATGGACGAATACGCCGACCTGCCCGGCATGGCGGACCTGCGCGAGCATATGCTCGGCCCCGTCTGCGAAAACTGTCAGCGCACCCTCGACCTCATCAAGGCGGATATGGGCTAGGTGTCCGTAATCTCCCATTTCCCAAAAGAAGAGAGGGGGCACCCGTCGCAAAAGCTCGGGTGCCCCCTCACGTAATGTCATTTGCAATCCACCAGCACGTGGCTCGGACTGCTGCTAGCGCAACCTTTACGCAGCGAGGCGCTTGAGCACGTCGATGAGCAGCTCGTAGAAGCGCTCGGCAGAAGCGAGCTCCATGCTCTCGTCCGGGGTATGGACATCGGAGAGCGTCGGGCCCACGGCGATGGCGTCCAGGCCGTGCAGGGCCTCGGCAAACAGGCCGCACTCAAGGCCGGCGTGAATGGACTCGATGCGCAGCTCGGAGCCAAAGAGCTCGCGATAGCTCTCGACAAAGACGTCGCGGACCGGCGAATGCTCGGCATAGCTCCAGCCGGGATACTCGAACTCAAACTTGGCGTCGAAGCCCAGGACATCGGCAAGCGTCTGCAGGCGGTCCTTGAACTCGTTCTGCAGCGAGGTGATCGAGGAGCGCGGGGACAGCATGATCTTGACCTGGTCATCAGAGGTGGCAACCACACCGATGTTGGAGGAAACCTCGACGGAGCCGTCGGTGGCGACGTTGCGGCGAATCACGCCGTTAGGGGCAAGACGCAGGGCGCGGATGAGGGCAAGCGCGGACTTCTGGTCCATGGCCTCGACCTCGGCGTCGTCGGCAATCTCGACGGTGCAGGTAAAGCCGGGGTCGAAGACCTCGAGCTCGGCAGTGACGTCGGCGATGATGCCCTTTGCGATCTGGGCCGCGGCCTCGGCGGCAGCATGGTCGGCATAGACCAGAACAGCCTTGCACTCACGGTTGATGGCGTTGTCCTTGGTGCCGCCGTTGAAGCTAACGATGGCGGGCTCGCCAGCAACCATCAGGCGGTCGATGATGCGGGCCATGATGAGGTTGCCGTTGCCGCGCTCCAGGTGGATATCGCTGCCGGAGTGACCGCCCAGCAGGCCGGAGATGTCGAGCGTAAGGGTGCTACCGGTCTTGTGCTCACGCACGATCGGGCAGGTGTAGGTAACGACAACGCCGCCGGCGCAGCTGACGGTGGCCACGCCCTCTTCCTCGGAGTCAAGGTTAATCATGGTGCGGGCGCTAATCTGGGACTTGTCGAGCGTCTCGGCGCCGACCAGGCCAGTCTCCTCGTCGGTGGTGAATACGCACTCGAGGGCGGGGTGAACGATCGAATCGTCATCGAGAACAGTGAGCATCAGAGCGACGGCAATGCCGTTGTCGGCGCCCAGGGTGGTGCCGTTGGCGGTAAGGACGCCGTCCTTGACGACCAGGTCGATACCATCGGTCGTAAAGTCGTGCTCGACGGAACCCAACTTGTCGCACACCATATCGATGTGGCCCTGCAGCATCACGGTCGGGGCATTCTCGGCACCGGCAGATGCGGGCTTGCGAATGATGACGTTGTAGACCTCGTCCTGGTACACATCGAGGCCGCGCTCCTTGGCAAACGCAACCAGGAAATCGCTGATGCCCTTTTCGTTGCCAGACCCACGGGGGATCGCGCTGACCTCCTCAAAGAAATGGAACAGCTGGGCGGGCTCGTAGCCGGTAATCTTGTAGTCCATGGTGCCTCCTTGGCGCAACTGGTTAGACAGTAAGACATGCGACTTGTATATTCCCAGACTTTGCGTGCATAAACCAGTCGAAAACGACGAGCGCCCTTGCATCATCGGCTAACGGCGGGGAAACGCCACTTTATTAAGATAAAGCAGGTTAGACGGGCCGTGCTGAGGGGACGTTGGACCCTTCAACCAGCCTCAACGCCTGTTGAACGTTAATGCATACACCATTGGTATGTTTAATAAGATTCTTGTCCTCCGTCACGACGTAATCGGCATCAATGCGATTGGCGACGCCCAGCATCAGGTCGTCCTCGAAGTCGTTGTGATGATACTTGAACACAAAGGAGTCGAAGACCTCGTCTGCACCGACCGGCGCGATGAGGGCGAGCTCGCGCATCTGACGAACGCATGCCCAGGCCGTTTCGTCCGCCGCCGCAATGGCGTTATCGCTCAGCGAACCTTTCTTCCTTCGGCACTCCTGCTTGATTGCCGCCGAGACAAGATATGAAACGTCTTTGACCGAAAGCGACGAGGCAAACAGGGCAATCCGCTCCGAGGCGTCGGCAATCTCGATCAGATGGACGACATTTGCCGTACGGTCGGACCTGCCAGAAAAGTAATCCATCCATACGTTGGTATCGATTAACAGCTTGAGGACGCCTTCTGTGCTCATAGTTCCACCCACTCGGGATAGCGCTCCGCCATGGCCTCCTCATAGAGGTCGTCATAGTCTCCCGAGAACTCAGGGATGGGGATGCCGTATTTGAGGCACGAATCGCGAACGATATGGCTGCCTTGCGCGGCCCTTGATTCCATGCGCCGGGGCTCCACTCCGTCAGAAACCGGAGCCGCCGCGTCTCCCTTCGAGGGCATGCGTCCGTTAACGACCAGATACTCCCAAAGTGTCCGAACGGCTTTTGACGGCGTCATGCCAATATGCGCCAGAACGGCATCTCCGGCTTCTTTGAGCTGGCGATCTATGCGCACGTTCATCTGAATAGATTTTTTATCGAGCAATTCGGCTTCCATGCCTCATCCTTCAGGTTGCTATACATCATCCTGGACTTAGTATAGCATCCATAAGAGCGCAGCAATGCCTTACCGGGAGGTGTAGTGGCTTACATTTTCCGGTAAGCACCAACCTCGAACAGCTTTCCACCATGGCAGAAATTAAGACTCAAATGGGCTAACCTTCCGGCGTCTACAGCTCAATCACTTCGTCGCAAGCCTCAAGCAACTCGGGATCATGCGAGACAACAACCACTATATGATCCTCTTTCTTCTGTTGCAGAATATCAATGAACGCTGACCTACTCGCTCCGTCAAGAGCCGACGTCGGTTCATCGAATAACATGACGGGTGAGTCCTTAAGCAAAACACGAATAATCGCAATCTTCTGCTTCTCACCACCCGATATATTATGGTTTTGCTCGTCCAGCACCCCATCAAGACCATTGGGAAGTGTTGAGACCAGTTTGGTCAGACCAAACTGGTCTACAAGTCGCCCGACTTCAAGAATTGGACAATTATCGCCCGCGAGTAGCGTCAGATTCTCTCTGAGTGTTCCGTTAACGATATCAGGTTCTTGCTCGGCAATACCAACGACATACGAGCGTAGATTTATAGAATCAATCTGACTCAAATCAACCTCGTCATAAGCAATAGTCCCAACGCAATCATCGGGATATAGACCAGCTATGCCATCGAGAAGCGTGCTTTTCCCGCTTCCGTTTGCGCCCGACACGCCGTATAAGACCCCTCGATTAAGCGAGATGAGCTCTGGATAATCTATGATTCGATCGGTATCAGGGCGACAAATCGACAGGCCCTTGCACACAAGTGAAACAGGAGAGCCAATGCGGACAGAACCGTTCACCTCTTCATCCATTGCCCAAAGGCGCTTAAGGCGTTGGGCGCTCACCTTGCTCGCCTGGTAGCTTTTGCCCCAAGAAAGCAAGTTCACCAGAGCAGAATTGGCGCTCGAATAATAGCTCAATGCCGTCAGCAGAAAACCAACCGGCATTTTGCCTGCGACAATCTCACAGCCTCCAATCGCGAGCAAACAGAACTGCGCAAAGGAAAAAATCAACTGATTCGCAAGTTCGAACCGTGATCCGGCTTTTTGGTTAGCCAATATAGCTGGATAAAGACCATCGAAAGCCTTCTGCAGCCTCAAGGAATAGAAATCGGATAATGAATGGCGACGAAGAAAGGAGACGCTCTCCAGCTGGCTCTGGAGAGTCCCATAGAAAGCAGCGGTCTTTTCTTGAAACTCAAAGCCTCGATTGAACAGCAGCCCGCTAAACAATCGATAAACTACTGCCCCCGTAACGATGCAGGCTAGACAGGCAATCGCCATCGCAATGTTTATATTCATCAACATAATCAAGGAACAAACAATCGTTGCAACACCGCCAATGATATTTGACGCCGATGTTATTCCGAATATTATGAGATCGTTTGAATCGTGATTGATTTGCTGATTATAATAGCCCGCATCAAATCCGATGAAAAACTTCCGGGGCAAACGCTTGACGTGTTCAAGTGTGTCAGCGTTAAGTTGATATCCCGCATGCGCTTGAAGGTCGACATAGATTAGGGAAGTCCAATAGGCCAACACCGACCCCACAATGGCGACCACGCCAATCGCGAAAATACATAAGACTAGCGTCCGCAAACTAATTCCGAGGACATTTTTTGCCGCCAGCACATTTACAGTCAGTCCCAACAAATATGGTTCAGCAAGGCTGCACAGTTGAGACAAGACATCGAGAAGCAGATAGACATAAAGCCTTGGCTTATGGAGGAGATATATCTTCCAAAATCTAAACATCGTGATTTGCCTCATGCGAATACTGATAATTACAAGCCAACCGCATTCTCTGCCTTGCATTGAATTTAACGCTCGCGCATTTTCTCTGACCCTCCATCGCGGCGTGGGGACATCCGCCCATACAAGCCGGAAACATTACACACTCGCCACATACCGGGTCGTTTGGTAAATACTCCATCCATTTCAAATAGTTCGAATTAGCTTTCACACCTTCTCGAACATTTCCAACGGCGCACTCGCCCTTGCCAACCTCATCCCAACATTTAAAAAGTCTACCAAGCGGATCGATGACAAACGAATTAAGGGAAACCGCACAGCAGACACCTGGTTCATACGGCGTAAACGGAATAACGTTGAATCCGCGCTCGCTAGCTTTATCCATAAAGAACGTTTCAACTTGAGAGAACCCACGCTGAGAAAAACAATGAATGTCATTTGCGCAAGTATCGTTAACATTGTCGACCGCAGCAAGATAAATCGCGACTTTACCGCGAAGCCCTTTAGCGTCAAGCTCGTCAATCAACGCATCGACCTCTTTGCTATTGGACTCATCGACATTCACGCGAATGGTAATCTGAAGAACATCGGCACATGAGATTATATTGTCGATAATGGCATCATATGTCGGACGACCGTCGGCCGGGACCCTCCGCGAATCATGATCCCTCTTTGAGCCATCGATAGTGATTTGAACCGAACCGACCTGACAATCAGCAAGCTTCTGAGCAATTTCTCGCGTCAGGAGATATCCGTTCGTTACCATTCCGGCAGAATAAGTAGCGCCTGGCCTAATCGCCCCTCTCAGTTCTTTTGTCAGTCGCTCGATCATGTCCACACAGAGTAGGGGTTCGCCTCCATACCAGTCAACGTGAAGATCGTTGATCCCGGGATAGCCGGAACGCACGAATTCTGCGATATCCGTCATTGTCTCTTCTGACATAGTGGGGTGCGAGCAGCCCTTTTCATAGCAATAGGGACACCTAAAATTGCATGCCAGCGTTGGAGCAATCGTCAGTCCTAAATAGTCATTTGCAAACCTTGCCGACAAACTCTCAAGCATCAACATTCGCCGCTCGTCAACATCGTCATCTACCAACATGCCACCCATCTTAAGGGCCTCTTCGAAATCACCATCCAAGGCGGCAGCACCCTTGCGATATAAATTCAGCTCATTCGTGTGCGCAGCGTCAAGGTCGAGAACGCCACCAGACTGGGTATTGTAGATAGTGATACCGTTCACATCATTCTCTTCAATAACGTTAAATTCAGACTCTTTCATTTATATGCTCTGTTTTCTGATAGCACCCTTGATAGCCCAACAAAGTCCGAGGATGACAATGGGAACGACTGTTGCCAGCGCTACAAATAGCAACGTCCCCGGCACGATGAATTGAATTGGTCGCGGGGACGCAAGGGTCGCCAGCCATGTCAAGTGCAGTGGCATATTTGGATTCCCATACCCCAAATAAAGCAGCAGGATGATGAACGATAGAACAAACGCGCCATTTCCAAAGAGCGAGATGGCCAGGACGAGCAGCAGGCATAACGTTGTGCAAATCAAGGCAGCAAGAGACAGCCGAAGAAGAAACTCTCCGATCATATCCATCGTCATTCCTATGCCACTCGCGCTTTGGACCGCACCAACGAGTATCGAAAAGAGAACAAAACCACCGACAAGCGTGACAATCGAGACAAGAGTCCTTGCAACCAACAACTGTACTGTTTTCATTCCCCTTGCATAGGAAACAAGCCATTGAGATCCCGTTATCGGAGTTCGAAACGCATAGCCGATGACGAGAACAGCAACAATAGGAAAGAACAGAGAATGGGCAAGCGGTGCCACAGCGGAAAGGTAGCGAGCTCCATCTTTAACGAGGTCTCCCGGAATTCCCCCAAAACCATATTGTGGGTTTGGAAAGAAGCCCATAACACCGTCGCCAAGCCAATCGCTCGTTCCGTAGGCTCTCCATGGTTCATAAGACACAGAATAAAGCAATGCGAGCACGAAACCTGCCGCAATCAGCAGAAGAGGCGCTTTGCTCTTCATAACTCGATAGGCTTCAGCCTTAATCATATCTTCGCAGCGCATTTCTACCCCCTCCTCGCTTTGATTCCCATGACCCCGAGCTGCAACGAAACAACGGTGCAAATAACAGAGAAAAGAATGATCTGATTAATGGCTAGGCCTTGAAAGCACAGATTTCCAAGATGGCGTAAGTATGGTCCGACTGAGAGCCACCAGGGAATTAGCGTCGATGCGTGATTGGAAAAGACCACCAGCGTATATTCATCGGAGGCGAGCAGCGTCCCGACCAACACCAACATAATGCTAAGCGGTGCATTTCTAAGTAAATAGAAAACTGCCATCGACTGAGCTACTAATGCAGCCAAAATAGCATCAATCAAAAGCAACACGGGTAGGTATCTATCAAGAAACACCCGCCCATCCACATAGCAGCCAAGCGGAGATTTGAAGAGAGCGAATCCCGAAAACAGGTTGAACGCTGCTGAAGTTGCAATCGTCAGAACAAGCCACTTTGCGACAACGGCCTTTGCTACACCCGTCCCTTTCGCATACGTCACTTCAGAAGACCTGCTTTGATAATCCATGGCGCAGGAAATAACAATGCATCCGACTAGAACGAAAAACCACTCGTAGGTCATGAATAGTGCCGTCCGAACCGCCGAACCAGCCGGGTCAGTCTTGTCGAGGATGTTTGCAAAGAAACCAATCTGTTTGCCGACTCCCCCTAAATCAGATGTTCCATAAGTCCCATACATATTTGGATTACAGACATCTTTAACAATCCAAACTCCCCAGATCAACAACACGAAAAAGGCTGGATTTCTGAGCAACCGACGGGCTTCGCATCTAATCAGTCGCAGAAGTTGCATTATCTGCCTCCCCGATCAAATCCAAAAACCGCTTTTCCAGACTTCTGTCTTTGTAGGAGTTTTCTTCCTTAACGAGAAGTCTGCCTTGATGGAGAAAAGCAAAAGATGTCGCAACTTTCTCCAATTCATCTAGGTTATGGCTTGAAATGAGCACCGTTTTATCCCGTTTGTCCTTCAACGACAGCAGGAGATCACGCACCTCAATCACACCCACTGGATCGAGCCCGTTTATGGGTTCATCCATGATGAGTAGTTTCGGGTTGCCCAGAAGAGCCGTTCCGATATCCAGACGACGCTTCATGCCGAGCGAGTATTGTTTTACCGATGCATCCGCCGCATTTTCTAGGCCAACGGCAGCGAGCACTCGATTAACTTCACTTTTCGGCAGCCCCCACTCGATACAGCGTGAGATCAAGTTTTCTCGACCGGTTAAGTTCAAGAATGCCCCACAGCCGTCGGGGACGAATCCGATATTTCTGCGTGCTCTTGCCAGACCTGTTCTCCCAGACTCGCCGAAAAAACTGATTGAGCCTTTCGTTGCTTTAAACAAGCCAAGAAGAATATCAATCAACGTACTCTTCCCCGCGCCGTTCTCCCCAACGAGAGCGCACACTTCGCCCTCATCTATATCAAATGAAACATCAGACAACGCCCAGTTTTTGCCGTAGCGCTTTGATAGATCCTTGATTGAAATCGCATTACCCATGTCTCATGAACCTCATTAAAAAGGCAGCGCGGCCGACGGATGGCAGTTATCGACCACGCTGCTTACCCTCTGCTGTCTTAACCAGCATTAGCGTTCGCGTTGCTAGAAATGAACATATACGCCAAAACAGCTACAGCGCGAACACGGGTGGTAATTGCGGCAGCCACCACCGCCACCCTGCACGTTGCTACACGGATCGATTACCCAGTTCATAATTACCTCCTTTCGATTTATCGTCTGTTTTAATACTCCGTTATCGTATATCGATAACCTTATGATTTCAAGAACTATTTTCAAATAAATTAAGGCTCCTACCGATCGTTTGCGGTAGGAGCCTTGCGTGCATACGTGTTTGTCTTCTTGTCTTCTTATTCTGTTTTGTTATTCCTTAGAAAGATCTACTACGTAAACCTCTGTGGGCAATATCTCGGAGGGGTCGGGATTGCGTCTTTGCAAAATCTTATTCCGCGCGCGCGCGATGGTAAGTTCCTCAAGTTCTATTTCGCTCACGCGACGGATCAAATCTCCCGGCTGACAATCCAACTCAACACAGATATCGAGCAATGTCTTCAAGCGTATGGCCTTAATTTTTGCATTACGGATTTTAGAAATGTTAGCTGGCGTATGCCCAGTCGCTCTTATTAGATCGGCATTTGTTTTCCCGGTCTTGAGCAAAAGTGTCTCAACCTCAATAATGAGATAATCCATGGTCAATCACCTAGACCAAATCATCGGACTGGGACTGCAAAAGCGCCCCATAGCGCCAGAAGATCGACAAAGCGAAAGCAACCATCATTGCAATGATGGATCCCACATCCAAAGTGATGCCTGAGTCACCAATCTGAAGGAGAGCGGAATTCATACGACAGCTCAACATACAATTACCCATCATTATTTTTAAATCGCTGCCAATCTGTAGAGAGCCCATCACGGCATTGATTGCAAATAGGCAAGCAATAACGGTAATCATCCGTGCATGTCGAATAGTAAAAGGCGATTGACGACGGGCGACATCGAAGCTGATGCTTAACAATGTGAACTCCCCTGCAAGGAGCAAAACCGCCCATAGCGCCAAGTTTGGGAGCGCGATGCTGCCGCCCTTACCAAGCTCAACGACCCCCTCGATTACCACTGCGCCGTTCAAAATACTTTGGCATGCAACAACAAATGCCGAACCAAAGACGGCGATGGTAGCGATGGCTATAAGTACCAGCACGGCACAAAGAACCATTCCGATTTTTCTCATGTTATTGAACGACATCTCAATTCTTTGAGCGCTATTCGCCATAGTAACTCCTTTTGCCATCCAGCAGAACTCTTTCAATTATTTTATCGTTACCGGAAACTCTTCTCTACAAGAAAAGGGGCGCACCTCCATCGGAAACGCCCCCTATCATGCGAGGTTATATTCAATCCCTACAGCGCGCCGGAACCGGCTTGCATCATGCCGCCGGGGCCCGAGGTCACGCCGCCGCTCACGGGCGCGGCGTTGCCGGTGTGCGGTGCCGCCGGGGCGGTATCGCCACCGAGCGTGCCCGCCGGACGCGGTGCCGGGATCTCGCCCGTGCCGTGGCTAAAGACAAACTTGCCATCGGCCACATCGCACAGGACGGTATCGCCCTCGCCCCACTCGCCGGCCAGAAGCTCCTCGGACAGCGGGTCCTCGATGAGCTTTTGAATAGCACGGCGCAGCGGACGCGCACCGTTGGTGAGGTCGGTGCCCTCGGCCACGATCTTGTCATAGGCCGCATCGGTGAGCTTGATGTTCATGCCGTTGGCGATCAGACGCTGGCGCAGGTCGTCCACCAGCAGGTGAGCGATCTTGGTCAGGTTCTCACCCGAGAGCTTCTGGAACACCACGATGTCGTCGATGCGGTTGAGCAGCTCGGGGCGGAACAGGCGCTTGAGCTCGCCCATCGCGCGGCCGCGGATCTCACTCGAGGTGAGGCCCTGCTCGCCGGTGGTGCCAAAGCCAACGCTTGCATCCTGCGCAATCTCGCGGGCGCCCACGTTTGACGTCATGATGATCACCGTATTGCGGAAGTCGACCGTCTTGCCCTGGCTATCGGTCAGGCGGCCCTCCTCCAGCACCTGCAGCAAGATGTTGAAGATATCGGGGTGCGCCTTCTCGATCTCGTCGAACAGCACGACCGAGTACGGGTGGCGACGAACGGCCTTGGTGAGCTGGCCGCCCTCGTCGTGACCGACGTAACCCGGAGGGCTACCGATGAGCTTGGAGACCTCGAACTCGCTACCGAACTCGGACATGTCGAAGCTGATGAGTGCATCCTTGCTGCCAAAGAGGTACTCGGCGAGCGTCTTGGCGAGCTCGGTCTTGCCCGTGCCGGTGGGACCCAGGAAGATAAAGCTGCCGCCGGGGCGACGGGGATCCTTGAGGGGTGAGCGGCTGCGGCGCACGGCCTTGGCAACTGCCTCGACAGCCTCATCCTGACCGATGATGCGCGTCTTGAGCACGCTTTCGGTCTGCAGCAGGCGACGGCTCTCACTCTCGGTGAGCGAGGACACCGGCACGCCCGAGGTCACGGACACGATGTCGGCAATCTGGCTCACGTCAATAGTGAGCGGGCTCGCGTCGAGCTCGGCCGTCCAGGCGGCCTTGGCCTCGGCAAGCTCAATCTCGGCAGCCTTCTGCTGCTCGGTGATCTCGGCAGCCTTGTTCATGTCGTCGCCCTCGGTGGCCTCCTGTGCGGCAGCCTTGAGCTCCTCGACGCGATGCTCGGCCTCGCGCACCGGCTCAGGCGCACGGTTGGCGGCGATGCGGGCGCGAGCACCGGCCTCGTCGATGAGGTCGATGGCCTTATCGGGCAGGAAGCGATCCTGGATGTAGCGGTTGGAAAGGTTCGCGGCAGCCTCGATAGCACCCTGCGTATAGCGCACATGGTGGTGCTCCTCGTAGCGCGGCTTGAGCGCGGTCAGGATCTTGACCGTGTCCTCGACGCTCGGCTCCTCGACATCAATGGTCTGGAAGCGACGCTCGAAGGCCGGGTCCTTGGTGAGGTACTTGCGGAACTCCTCGGCCGTGGTGGCACCGATGATCTGGAAAGCACCGCGCGCGAGCACGGGCTTGAGCATAGAGCTCGCATCGATAGAGCCCTCGGCAGAACCGGCACCGATGATGGTGTGCATCTCGTCGATAAACAAGATGACGTCGTCGGCTTCGGTGGCCTCCTGGATCACGTTCTTGAGGCGCTCCTCAAACTCGCCGCGATACTTGGCACCCGCCACGAGGCCCGGCAGGTCGAGGGTCCAGATATTCTGGTTCATGAGGTTCTCGGGCACGTTGCCGGCTGCAATCTGCTGAGCCAGGCCCTCGACGATGGCCGTCTTGCCCACGCCGGGGTCGCCCAAGATAAGCG
The DNA here is from genome assembly GCA_900540995.1 of uncultured Collinsella sp. Classification (GTDB taxonomy): domain Bacteria; phylum Actinomycetota; class Coriobacteriia; order Coriobacteriales; family Coriobacteriaceae; genus Collinsella. Next base: position 63,036 of record UQHO01000001.1, read on the forward strand.
GATTGTTCTTGGTGCGACGCGAAAGGATCTCCATCATACGCTGGACTTCCTTTTCGCGACCAATTACAGGGTCGAGCTCGCCGTCGCGCGCCTTCTGCGTAAGGTTGGTGGCGAACTGTTTAAGCGTATCGGTGCCGCTCCCCTTTTGCTGCGACGCGTCCGAACCGCTAAAGAACGGCAGGCCCGCACCGGGACGCCCGGCACCGGCACCGGCGAGCGGACGCTTCTTGTCCTGGTCCTTGGCGGTAAGTTTCTCGATAGCCTTTTTGATGGAGGCGGACGACACACCCAGGCGCATGAGGATGTCCATGGCCATGCCGTTACCCTCTTCGACGATGCCAATCAGCAAGTGCTCGGTCGACACATAGGTCTGGTTGTTCTCACGCGCCACGCGGAAGGAGCGCTCCATCACGCTAATGACGAGCGGCGTAAAGGCAAGCTTGGCCGCCTCGGTCTCCTCGCTGGGCTCGGGAACCGTGGTCTGGACCTCTTTGAGAGTATCCATGATGTCATCGTAGGAGATGTCGAGCGAGCGCAGCGCCTCGGCGGCAATGCCCTCGTCCTCCTTGGCAAGCGCGAGCAGCAAGTGCTCGGTGCCCACCTTATTTGAGTGCAGATCGAGCGCCTCCTGTTTGGCCATCGACATGACCTTGCGCGCTCGATCGGTAAATCTATCTAACATGCTCGTTTCCTTACATGAGTTCATCGAAATCAAAACGCCCGCCCGTCGGCGGCGCTTTTGTCTCTTTACCCACAGGTTGTCTATGTTAACAGCTGGAGGAATATCTATAAACCCGGCTCACATGAATGCAGGTTATGACCGCATCGCGGGACTCACCGCGCGATGCGCGACAGGCGCCCCGCAAGAGAAACCCTAGGCGTCTTTCACCACGTCGGGACTCGTCGCACGCGATGCGCGATAGGCATCGGCCTCCTTGGAGACGCGTTCGAGCAGCTCGGATGTATCGACGCCCTCGACTTGCGCGACCGTTTCCACCGTCTGCATGGCGACCGCCCTCAGGTACGCGCACGCGCTGTCCCCCGGCTGCTCGAGGTCTATCTCCTCGCCGCCCTCCCGGGCAAAGCCGACCGCCATCACAAAGCCCATGATGCCCGAGACCAGAAAGCCCACCGCAAAGCTCGAATCTGCCTTGAGCTCTTCTCCGTCGGGGTGGACGATCTCTCTCACGCGGTCGATGATGATCGTATGGATGCCCTGCACGACCTGCTCGGCGGCACCCGCCCTCATGGTGATGACGATGCGCTGCAGCAGGCAGCGGACGTCGCGCCGGTCGAACGCCGAAAGGTCGCCCTCGCTCGAAAAATGCCAGAGGGCATCGGTGATGAGCTCGTTATCCTGCAGCAGCTGGGCTATGGCGATGGCGACGAGTTCATCGAAATCGTGAAAATAGTAGTAAAACGTTCCGCGATTGCACTGGGCGGCGCGGGTCACCTCGCCAACCGACAGCTCGAAGATGCTGTTGTTCTCGATGAGCTCCCAAAACGCCTCGATGATACGGGTGCGTGCATCGGGCGCATCGGCGTCCTTACGCGGTCTCGCCATGCGCCTCACCGCACCCCTGCGCCTTGGCGTTCATGATGAGCATCTGAAGACGGTTCTCCACGTTGGCGAAGCTCACGTCGGGATCGTAGTCGAGCGGCAGGAACTGCGCCGTGGGATACTGCTCCTTGAGCGCATGGATGAGCCCGCGCCCCACGACATGGTTGGGCAGACACCCGAACGGCTGCAGGATCACGAAGTTGCGGCAGCCGCGCTTGGCGTGCTCGAGAATCTCCGCCGGAATCAGCACGCCCTCGCCCGCATCGAACGTATGGTGCAGGATCTTATCGCTCGCGCGCACGAGCTCGGGCATGCGCGTCGGCGGCTCGTAGAGCGGGCTCGCCGCGCCCAGGCGGTCGCAACGGTCGTGCGCGAGCTCGAACAGGTTGTCCGCCGTGGCGTACCAGGCCTTTTCGGGCAGCGACAGGTCGACGTGGAACTCGCGCGACTGCGCATGCTTGTAGAAATAGGTCTTGCGGATCACGTCGGTCATGCGCGCCTCGATGACCTCGAGCCCGTTGTCCTCGAGGTAGCGCTCGATCTCGTGGTTGGCGCCGAGATGGAAATTGAGCAGGTACTCGCCCACGATGAGAACGGTCGGATGCGGGTTCGAGCGGTCGTACGGAACGGCGTCCATGATCGCAAGCGCGCGTTTGAAGCCCGTCGCCTGGCCTCTCAGCCCGGAGCGCTCCATGCCCTCGATAACCTCATCGAGCGCGCGGTCGAACGCAGCGTCCGCCGCGCCCTTCTCGAGCTCGTAGGGACGGATGCGCCTAAGCATGGCCTCGAGGGCATCGATCATGGGAAGACCGTAGGCGATCTGGATGCTCGGGCCAAGGCCGAGCTTGAAGCCCGGATGCGCATTGTGGGCATCGACGTCGTCGTTGGTGAGCACCGGGACATAGTCGTATCCCGCGTCGTCGAGCGCGCGGCGCAGCAGGGGCATGTAGTGCGTCAGGCGGCAGTCGCCGATATACTTGCCAGTCACCACGGCGACGTCGTGCGGGTCGTACTTACCGCTCTCGAGTGCCGCGAGCGCCTCGCCGATCACGATTTGCGCGGGGAAGCAGATGTCGTTGTGCACATAGCGTTTGCCCAGGCGGATGGCATCCTCGCGCCCGATATCAAGGGCCTCGGCGCGCACGCCCTGATTGCGCATCGCCGCGGTCATGAGCCTGCAGAACGCATGGGAGGTGTTGGGGACCAGCGCGATCTTGTCGTGCCGGTCGCGCTTGGTGTACTTGACCTTATACGGGTCGTCGAGCGGATGGACCGCGTGCACCCGGGCGCCCTCGGCACGCTCCTCCGCGCGACGACGGTTGACCGACTCGATAAACGAACGCACGCGAATGCCCATGGGACCGGCGACGTCGCTCTCATCGAGCTTGATCATCATCGGAACCTTGGAGCCCATCTCGCCCATCATGCGCGCGATCTCGTCGGTGAGATACGCATCGTGGCCGCAGCCGAAGCTGCCCATCTGCACGAGCTCGAGCTCGGGCGTCGATGCGACGATGACCGCGCACGACAGCATGCGCGCATGATAGTTGTTCACGATGTCGATGCGGCTGTTGGAAAGATCGACGTTGCAGACCCCCGGCACCGCATCGGGCGTCAGCACGGGGATGCCGCGCTCAGAGAAGAGCTTGGGCAGCCCGTGGTTGACCAGCGGGTCGTTGTGGTACGGGCGCGAAGCGATCACCACCGCGTAGCCGCCGTCCTCGTGCACGTTCTCGAGCACCTGCCTGCCGCGCAGCTGCAGCTGGTTCTCAAACGTCTCCTGCGCGCGGTCCGCCTGCTCGGTCGCCTTGGCAACCAGGTCGGCATCGATATCGAAGGTCTCCTTGCACCACGCCTTGAGCTGGCGGTTTCGGTCGCCCTCGTCGTACCAGTGGAACAGCGGCGTATCGAACGGAACGCCGAAACGCTCCTCCGGGTTATCGGAATTGCGCATCACGTAGGGGTATCCCTTTACGACGGCGCACATCCACTCGCTGGTAGAGGCGGTGTTTTCGGTGGGCACCGTCGTGATGATGGGCATGAAGATGCGGTCGACGCCGGCGTCGACGAGATTGCGGATGTGCCCGTGGACGAGCTTGGCCGGGAAGCACACGGTGTCGGATGTGACGTGCGCCAGACCGCGCTCGTACATCGCCTTGGTGCTGCGTCCCGAGACGCGCACCTTAAAGCCGAGCGTGCTGAAGAACGTCGACCAGAACGGCATGGTGTCCCAGAACTCGAGCACACGGGGAATGCCGATCGTGACATCGCGCCCCCCGCTGACGGGAACCGTGGGGTACGACTCGAACAGCAGCTTCTCGCGGTCGACAAAGAGATTGGGGGCAGCCGCGGTCCGGTCGCGCCCCGTGCCGGGTGCCTGTGCCTCGCAAGCACCCTGCGGACGCAGCTCCTCCGCCGCGGGAACCTCGCGCACGAGCTCATCCCATGAGATGGCGCCGCCGCGCGGGCAGCGATTGCCCGTGACGTAAAGCGAGCCGTCGCCAAATGCCACGACCGCGCGCTGGCAGCGGTTGTTGCACCGACGGCAGGTAACGCCGCCGAACTCGCGATGCTCGAAGCGCTCCACGGCATCGAGCCCGATAAACGACGTGCCGGCGTCGCCCTTGTGGCATTCCTCGCGCGCGAGCAGGGCGATACCGATAGCGCCCATCAGCCCCGGGTGGGGCGCACGCGTGACGGGTTTGCCCAGATACTGCTCGAATGCGCGCAGCACCGCGTCGTTTCGGAACGTGCCGCCCTGGACGACGACTTTGTCGCCCAGACGGTTGAGATTTGAAACGCGAATGACCTTGGTGAACACGTTCTCGATAATCGAACGGCAGAGACCGGCCATGATGTCGCCCGGACCCTTACCGCGCCGCTGCTCGGAAACGACGCTGCTGTTCATGAACACCGTGCAGCGGCTGCCGAGAACGGCGGGGGGGGTTGGCGGCAAACATACGGTCGCGATATCCTCAACGGCTATTCCGAGGTTTTTGGCAAAACCCTCGAGGAACGAGCCGCAGCCCGCAGAGCACGCCTCGTTGACGACGATATCGGTCAGCACGCCGTGGTTGAGCCAGATGGCCTTCATATCCTGTCCGCCGATGTCGAGCACGAAGGTCGCATCGGGAACGCATGCGCACGCGGCGCGGGCGTGCGCGACCGTCTCGACCGTATGGTAGTCGGCGTGGAACGCGCGCGCGAAAAGCTCCTCGCCGTATCCCGTGGTGCCCACGGCATCGATCGCAAGCGTGACTCCCGCTGTCTCCCAGCGGTTCTTCAAGCTGACAAGACCCTGTTGGGCGACGTCGAGCGGTCTGCCGTTATTAGACGCGTAGAACGAATCGACAAGCTCACCCGCCTCATCGACCAGGGCGAACTTGGTCGTCGTGCTCCCCGAATCGATACCGAGCGCCACACGCACCGTCTCTCCGGGCGCATACGCATCCGGACCCTTTGCCGGCGTCTCTTTGCCATGGCGTGCCGTAAAATCCGCCTGCTCGGCAGGTGTGGCAAAAAAGGGCTGGGCAAGACGTCCCTCCCCGCTTGCGGGCGCGACCGTCTCGAGCTTATCCAGCCGGACAAAAGCGTCGGGAAGGTCGATCGGTTGGGACGATGCGAACATGTCGGTCAGCGACAGGGCGGCACCGCGCGCGACCATGATCTGCGGATCGCGCGGGACGATAACCTGATCGTCCGATAGATTCAGTTGCTCCCGGAACACGCGGACCAGTGTGGGGTTGTAGGCGAGCGTACCGCCCTCGAAGATTACCGGCGGCTCGATGTCGATACCCTGGGCCAGACCGCCGATCGTTTGGCGGGCGACCGCGTGAAGCGCCGAAAGCGCCAGGTCGGTGGTAGGAATGCCCTCGTTGAGCAGCGGCTGGATATCGGTCTTTGCGTACACGCCGCAGCGGCCCGAGACCTCGTGGACGGTCGTTCCCCGGCTTGCGAGCTGCTCGAACTCGCCCGATTCGGTGCCGACCCCCATGAGCTTTGCCATCTCGTCGATAAATGCACCGGTACCGCCTGCGCACGAGCCGTTCATGCGCATGTCGGCAACCTCGATGTCTCCCTTATCGTTGGTGCGGAAGAAGATCATCTTGGCGTCTTGGCCGCCCAGCTCGATGGCGCAGCGCGTCTGCGGATAGAACCTGCTGATCGCGAGCGCGTTGGCGACCACCTCCTGAACGTACGAGGCGCCCACCGCGGTCGCGATATCGCGCGCACCCGAGCCGGTCACCGCAACGCGCAGTGACTCATGGGGAAAGCGCTCGGCGAGCTCGCCGAGCATGGCGCGCACGCTCGCTGTCTGACACGCCCCGTGGCGGCGATATCCCCACCACGCCTCGGTCATATCCTCGTGCATCGCGTAAACTTTGGTCGTCGTCGACCCTACGTCCAGTCCTACTAGCAACGCCATAATGCTCCGTCTCTCGCATTTTTCCCGCTAGAGATATACCACTCTACGTAATACAACAGACTGTTGTATTTAAACTCCGTATAAAAAGCGGCTGCCGAAACGCTTCAGCAGCCGCCGAATGCACCAACAGATTGTTCTGCGCGCTAGCACGTCGGGCAACGGAGCAGCACGGGCCCTCCGGTCATGCGCACCGCTCACGCCCGCGATGTCGCCGAGAGAGCTATCCACGCTTTGGGCTCCAACCAAGCAAGTCGCCCGCGCTCAGCAGATCCCTAAGCGAGCTACTCGCACTCAGGAGCCATAGCCTGCTCCAAGAGCTCGGCATGCTCCTCCTCGAAAACCGTCCCCACAGGGAAGGCGCGACGGAAGACGAAGCGGGAAATCGGACCGGCTACCAAAAGGTTCCACGGCAGCGCCATCACAAAATTATGCGGGATGTTGATCATCCAGATCGCGGGCACGGAATACAGGTTCGCAAGGATGCCGCCGGGCATGTGCGTCAGACCCTCACAGGCACCGTACAGCGACATGATGATGACCATAGGAACGACCATGCAGGAGCTAACTGCGAGCGTCATGGCGAGCGGCGAGCTCTTGCCCGGCGTGACCAGGTATTTAAAGGCGAAACCCTTGGCAAGCGGACTGGCAACGAACCAATCGCAGCACATGGCAAAGACGTAGGCAACGGGGAAGCCGAGCCATGCAGCGGCAACGACTTCGCCGTTGATGGCCCCATGCTGCAGGGCAACGTTGTAGATGCTCATCCAGAGCACCATGCAAAAGCACATGATAAAGGTGAACAGCAGGCTCTCTCGTTTGTTGATAGGCATAAAGGGCATGGTCCTTTCCGTGTTACGCCGCGGCACCACGCAACAAAAACGGGCGGGCGAGATGGAGCTGTTGGGACTTCATCTCGCCCGCCCGTGGTACGTGCGTCTGCGACTACTTATGTGGTGTAACCAGCCTAGCACGAAAAGCACGTGCTTCGTAAGCGTTGAGTTTATGAAGATGCAGGGCACCAATAATCCCCCGACCCCATATGTTGCGGTGGAATACGGACTGTTTTGACCCATTAAGTAGCAATTCAGTCTCTATTTCACCGCAACTCATTTGGTGCAAAGTGACCTGTCCTCCTTGCACCAATTAGCTGGTGTGGCGCCAGCGAGGGTCGGTGAGCGTACGTGCCACACCCAGACCAACGGGCAAAAACGCCACGATGAGCACTGCACGCACAAACCAACCGAGCATATTGACCGTATCGAAGGTGCACATGTAGTACATCGAGCGATACAGATACAGGCCCGGCACCATAATGACAATTGATGGCACCGTGAGGGCGATACGTGGGTAGGTGAGCTTGACTTCGGCCAAGCTTGCCAGCAGACCCGATACGAGCGCCCCGATAAATGCAGCCGCCTCGGGAGGCATTCCCGCGCTGAGACCCAAGAAGGGAAGCAGCGTCGGCGCATCGACAAGGGTCAGACGCAGGGTATTGGACACGGCGCCGATCAGCCCAGCTGCCGCGGCCATCTTTACCGGGCTGTTGAACATCACCGAGAAGCCGAATACGCCAACGAAGCTCATCACCACGCGTAAGAGCGTAAGAGCAAGCGGCGAGAGGCCGAGCGGGGCAAAGTCGTCCGGCGCCAGGCCCACACACTCGGCAACCATCCAACCTACGAGCGTCGCCATCACAATAATCGAGACGGCATATGACAGACGTTCGATACCGCTCCTCATGTCGAGCTTAGCGATGTCGAGGCCTGCCGTGATGAGGGGAAAGCCGGGAATCACAAAGAGCATGGCGCCGATATAGCCTTCTTGGTGCGACATTGCCCCCGGTACGACCTGGCCAAGGCCGAGCAATGCCAGCAGATACGAAACGCAAGCGAGCGCAACGCCCGTCGTCAGCGCGCTAAACTGGCCAAGACCCTGCTTGAGAATATGGGAGCGAGCAAAGTTGCCGACACCAGCGCCTACGAATGCGCAGGCCATCTCGATAGGGCCGCCGCCGAGCAAAAAGACGAAGGCGCCGCAAGCACAGGCTGCCGCAAGGCCCTGTTGCCAGGGAGAGTAATCGGGCTTTGAGCTCTCAACGGTCCTGAGCATCTCGTGGTATTCGTGCACGGTAAACCGGCGCCCATACGTCTCGATTTCCTTTAAGAAACTCTCCATCATCCAAATGCGATGGGTATTGACTCCCGTTGTGGGCAGGCTGACAACCTCGTTAAAGCAGTGGCCGCCTTCGATGCAGGTGCACTCAAACGACAGGAGACTCAGGTCGACGTGAATCGTGACGCCGAGTACGGCAGCAACACGATTCATGGTATCGCGCACGCGCCAGGCGCCTGTTCCGCTTGCAAGCATAAGCATGCCGGTGCGGCAGATGATGGATGACTTATCGGTGAGCGGCGCATCGACGGCAAGCTCATCGCCTGCCGTCACGATCTGGTGCCAATCAGTTTTCATATGGAGCGCGCCGGCACGAACGCCGTGGTGCATGGGGGCTCTCGAAAGCAGCGAGTTAAGGCGCGAAGACTGTGGGGGCTCCGTTGATTCGTCCTCAACCTCATCAGTCTCTTCATCGACCAGATCAAAGGAATCAAGCGGCGCTGGCTCGCGACGATCGATTAGCTCCTCATCCTCATCATCAAAGTAATTGAACTGATCGAGCATGTCCTCTTCGATTGCACGCTCGCTCGCGTCGTCCATATAGACGCTCCCTTCCTACCGACTAACCCCCATCCTAGGCAGCAACGGCTAAAGGAAACATAAAAGAGACGACTGTCATGCGAGCCATGTGCTCAACAGCCGTTGGGCAGTCGTTTAAGAACGTCCCCAATGACTACATCGATGTTCTAAGTGTCAACCAAGTCAACGCCGCAGATAGAGGACGGACAGCGAGCGACGTCCAGGGCGAACAAGTTGGCATGAAAAAGGCAAGGCATAAAACAAGAACGCCCCAATGACTATTGCCGGCCAAGGCAACGCCGATGTTTTGGCGACGACAGCGAAAACCCGTCAGAGCGAGCAAGGTGCCTTGAAACAAGGCGGCATTGATCTTTTGATCATGCCGCCGAAGTTGAAAGGCAGATTGCCGCTCTGGCGGGTTTGCAGCGTCAACTGGTTACGCGGTTCGTAGAACCGCGTAACTAATTAGTACATCTTTGCGCCGGCAGGGATGGAGGCGTCGAGCTGGATCAGGTTGAGGCGCTCCTCGCCCTCCTCCTCGTGGACAGCGCTGATCAGCATGCCGCAGCTGGGAATACCCATCATCTTGCGCGGAGGCAGGTTGGTGATGGCGAGCAAGGTCTTGCCGACCAGGTCCTCGGGCTCGTAATAAGCGTGAATACCGGAGAGGATGGTGCGGTCGGTACCGGTACCGTCGTCGAGCGTAAAGTTCAGCAGCTTCTTGGACTTCTTGACGGCCTCGCATGCCTTGACCTTCACAGCGCGGAAGTCGCTCTTGGAGAAGGTATCAAAGTCGACGAACTCCTCAAACAGCGGCTCAACGGCGATCTTGGAGTAATCGAGCGTGGGCTTAAGCGACTTAACGAACGGGCTCGCGGCGTTGCCGGCCTCGGCAGCCTTGGCGGCAGCGGCACCGGACTGGAAACCCTTCTCGGGCTTCATGTGCGGGAACAGCAGCACGTCGCGGATAGAAGCCTGGTTGGTAAGCAGCATGACCACGCGGTCGATACCAATGCCAATGCCGCCCGCGGGAGGCATACCGTACTCGAGGGCGCGCACGTAGTCCTCGTCATACTCCATGGCCTCATCGTCGCCGCCGGCCTTCTCGGCCATCTGGGCAGCAAAGCGCTCAGCCTGGTCGACCGGGTCGTTGAGCTCGGAGAATGCGTTGGCGTACTCGTGGCCGGCAATAACCAGCTCAAAGCGGTGCGTCAGGCGCGGGTCGTCCTCAAAGTGCTTGGCAAGCGGGCTGACCTCGATGGGGTAATCGCACACGAACGTGGGGTTGACGATGGTGTCCTCGCCCAGCTCATCGTAAATCTCGGCGATGATCTTGCCAGCAGTCCACTCGGGCTTGATCTCCAGGCCCTTCTCGCGCGCGGCGGCAGCAAGCTCCTCGACCGGCGTGTCAATGGTGACCTGCTTGCCGAGCACGTCGGAGACGATGTCGGTCATGGGACGGCTGGCCCACTCACCAGAAAGGTCGATGGTCTGGCCCTGGTACTCGATGACCTCGGGGTTGCCGATGGCCTTGTTAGCCGCCTTAATGACACCCTGGGCGAGCGCCTTCATGCCCTCGAGGTCGGAGAAGGCACGGTAGGCCTCCATCGTGGTGAACTCGGGATTGTGGGTAAGGTCCATGCCCTCGTTACGGAAGATGCGGCCGATCTCGAACACGCGCTCAAAACCACCGACAATGCAGCGCTTGAGGTGCAGCTCGGTGGCAATACGCAGGTAGCACTCCTGATCGAGCGCGTTGAAGTGGGTAATGAACGGCTTGGCAGTAGCGCCGCCCTGGATGGTCTGCAGGATGGGGGTCTCGACCTCCATGTAGCCGTCGGACTCCATAAAGCGACGGAAGGTGGAGAGAATCTGCGAACGCTTACGGAAGGTCTCGCGAACGTCGTCGTTGGCGATCAGGTCGACATAGCGCTGGCGATAGCGGGTCTCCTTGTCGGAAAGACCGTGGAACTTCTCGGGCAGCGGACGAACGGCCTTGGAAAGCAGGGTCGCACTCTTAGGGGCAACGGAAAGCTGGCCGCGCTGGGTGCGCACGACCACGCCGGTCACGCCCAGGATATCGCCCAGGTCGAGAGCCTTGAGCGTATTCCAGGCAGCCTCGTCCATGTCGTTGATGCGGCAGAACAGTTGAATCTCGGCAGTCGCATCGCGCACGACGATGAACATGATCTTGCCCTGACCGCGCTTGGCGACCACACGGCCGGCGATCTTCACGACATCCTCGGTGTCCTCACCATCGGCAAGATCGGCGTACTTAGTCTCGATATCGGCGACGTAGTCCTCAAGCTCAGAGTGCTCGGGATAGGGGTTCTGGCCCGCCTCGAACAGGGCGGCGCGCTTGGCCAGGCGGGTGGCGCGCTCGTCGTTGAGCGTCGATGCCTGATCGGCGGCGTTCTGGTTCTCTGCCATAAGTTAGCTCCTCAAACTAAAACGCTCCCCAGGATTCGGTCCCAGGGAGCGAAAACATACCTTTACGCGGGACCGTGGTCTACCGTGCGATCTTGGCGATGGTGTAGACGCGGGTCTTGCCGGAAGGCGTAACGACCTCGACGGAGTCGCCCTCGCCATGACCGATGATGGCGTGACCGACCGGAGACTCGTTGGAGATCTTGTGCTCGAGCGAGTTGGTCTCGGTGGTACCGACGAGCGTGACTTCCATGACCTCGCCGTTGGGATCAATCAGAGAAACGGTGGAACCGATGGAGACGGTCAGATCGCCCGTGGTAGCAGCAACCTGAGCGTTGGCGAGGATGGCCTGGATCTCGGCAATACGAGCGGCGTTCTGGGCCTGCTTGTCCTTAGCGGCGTCATACTCGGAGTTCTCCGAAAGGTCGCCGAACGCGCGGGCTTCCTTGATGTCCTCGACGATCTCCTTGGCGTAATCGCCCTCACGCCAAGCGAGCTCCTCGACGAGCTTCTGGCGGCCCTCAGCGGTCAGTACGATCTGGCTTGCGTCCATACGGATATCTCCCCAACTCTGATCAAACAATCAACTGTCAACAAAACGAAAAAGACCGGCTAGCCTGCGGGCAAGCCGGTCAGGTGCTCACCCCAAAGGGATGGGACTACTCTGCGTCCGCGTCGCTGTCCTCTGCCTGCTTCTTCTTGGCAGCAGCGAGCTTGGCCTCGAGCTCAGCGATCTCCTTGTCCTCCTCGGACTGCTCGACCACGACCTCCTCGGCCTGCTTGGTCTCGGCCTTATCGTCGCCCTCCATACCCTCGCGGATATTCTTGACGGTAGAGCCGAGGGACTTGCCGAGCTTCGGCAGGTTCTTGGGTCCGAAGATAATCAGGACAACGACGAGAATAATGATGAGCTCAGGAGCCCTCAGTCCAAACATGTAGACCTCCACAATACAGCGAGACAAGCTCGAATGAGTATACCGCGGGTATCGCGGTATCACAACAATAGCTAAAAAAAGGGACCGCAAGAAGCGGTCCCTCCTCATGCTCTGGTCGGGTTGACTGGATTTGAACCAGCGACCCCTGCGTCCCGAACGCAGTGCTCTACCAAACTGAGCCACAACCCGTTAGCTCGACTATAGTAACAAAGATTTCCGTCGTGTGCTAGAGAAATTTTTACTTCTTTGGCACTTCGACGCGAACCGTGTTGGGAATGAGCTCCGTCGCGCAGGACCACCAGCCGTTTTGCTGGGCAGCCTCGGCAAGCCTTTCGGCCGTGGCGGCGGTGTCGCAAATGGCAAACGAACAGGCGCCCGATCCGCACACATCTACAGCAACGGTGCCATCCTGTTTATGCAGCCAGTCGAGGACCGTTTGAATCTGCGGCTCCATCTGTGCGGAAATGACACCCAGGTTGTTATGGATGAGCGCATATGCCGTCTCGGCATCACCAGCACGCAAGGCAGAAGCTATCGCGCCGGGCTTGTCTGCAGGCACCGAGGCCTCGTCAAAACGTCGATAGGCTTCAATTGTCGAAACACTTGCCTCGCGCGGCTTGACCAACACGACGGGCGTTGCGGGCAGCGCGGGGTACTCAGTTGCCAGCACGTCTCCCCCACCTACGTAGAACGAAGGGCTCGCGTGCAAAAAGAACGGGACGTCAGCACCAATGCCCCGCGCAATGTCGTCGAGCGCAGGGTCGGTGCGATCAATTCCCCAGAGCTCCGCCAAGGCGACAATGACCGCGGCCGCATCCGTCGAGGGGCCGCCCAAGCCGGCGCACAATGGAATGCACTTCTCAATCGTCACGCAGATGTTTGCCTCGCGACCATAATGCTCGGCCATAGCAACCGCAGCCCGATACGCCGTATTCTTTTGCATGGGAAAATCTGATGCCGGAACCGTCTGGACGGTCAGCGCCTGTGCCGGCGTAACCGTCACGGTATCGGAAAGACCGACAGCTGCCATCAGGGAATCGACCCTGTGGTAGCCGCGGTCATCGCGCTCGGTATGAACCCCCAGGTAGAGGTTAATCTTTGCCGGCGCGGAAAGAGTCAGGGACCGATCGGTCACCGCTAGTGCTCCTCGAGCTGATTGCCGAGCGGGGTAAAGATATGCTCGCCGCTCTCGGGGTCAAACAGTTCGACCTGCCCGGTGAGGACATCGATATACTGGTAGGACTGACGCGACTTGCGGCCGCGGCGCTCGTCAACCTCGACGATAAAGACGGCGGGGTGGACGCTCTTGATGGTGCCCATGCGCTCGACGACGCGGGTGCGGCCCATGTTGGCCTTCACCTTAACGCGATCGCCCACCATATCGGTCAGCTTCTCGTGGATGTCGTCGACGTGATTGACTTCCATCTCTTCCATGAACAGGGCCTCCAGAAGGTGCAATTCAAAAAGGGGATAATGCCCCTAAGATAGACAAAACTCTAATACTATAGCACCCTGCTGCCGCCATACGCAAGTAGCTAAATAAGCCCCGTCCCAAATTGACTACTTACAGATTGTCTGTGTCCAGAACGATGGTGAATGGACCGTCGTTGACGAGGTCGACCTTCATGTCGGCGCCGAAGATGCCGTGCGCTACGTGCTCGACGTCCTCGCGCACAAGCGTCAGGAAGTACTCGTAGAGCTCGTTGGCGACATCGGGGGCGCCGGCATCCGTAAACGATGGGCGGCGACCGTGGCGGCAGTCGGCAAACAGCGTGAACTGCGACACCACGAGCACCTCGCCGTCGACATCGGCAAGCGCCAAGTTGGTCTTGCCGTTCTCGTCCTCGTTGATACGCAGCCCGCGGAGCTTGCCCCACAGCTTGTCGGCCTCGGCACGCGTATCGCCATGGCCCACACCAAGCAGCACCAGGTAGCCGCGTCCAATGCGGCCCACGCACTCGCCGTCGACCGTCACGCCGGCGTTGAGTACGCGCTGCACCACCGCACGCACGGCTTACTCCTCGCCCGTCAGTTTGGCGGATAGGTGCTCGAGCGCATGGAATCGATGGCTGATGGCATTCTTCTCGTCCGCCGTCAGCTCGGCCATGGTCTTGCCCGGCGTGTCGACCGGCAGGAACAGCGGGTCATAGCCAAAACCATGGTCGCCGCGGCCCTCGTGCGCGATAACGCCCTCGCAGGCGCCCTCGCCATAGGTGACCAGGCCGTCCGTGTCGATGAGCGCGACGACGCTCATAAAGCGCGCAGTGCGGTCCTCGTCGGCCACGCCCTCCAGATTCACGAGCAGCTTGGCGTTGTTGGCGGCATCGTCGCCGTGAACGCCCGCGTAGCGCGCGCTATACACACCGGGCTCACCGTCCAGTGCGTCGACGACCAGGCCCGAATCGTCGGCAATGGCCATTAGGCCCGTCTCTTCGACGGCAGCCTGCGCCTTGATGATGGCGTTCTCCAAAAACGTCGTGCCGTTTTCCTCGGGGTCCTCAAATTCGCCCAGCTGGCCGAGCGCCACAAAGCGAACCTCGGGCATGACCTTGCCCAAAATGGCCTCGATCTCGGTGAGCTTATGGGCGTTGCCCGTTGCCACGATAATGGTCGCCGCCGGATCGAGCGTTTCGATGTCAATCTTTTCAAGTGCCATGGCTGGCCTCCTTGTCCGTATAGCAAAGCCGCCCAAGGGAAATTGGCCTTGGGCCCTCTCCCCTCTTTGGCGGCAGAAACCTTACAGTTCGGCGTTTCCGCAGATAAAACCTGCCAAAATAAACCTGTCCCTTTTTGGCAGGTTAGGCGAGGGCTTGGCGCTGGAGCTCGATGAGCTCGGCGATGCCCTTGTCGCCCAAGTCGAGCAGGGCGTTGAGACGGTTGCGGTCGAAGGGTGCCTGCTCGCCGGTACCCTGGAGCTCAATCATCTCGCCGGTGTCGGTAGCGACGAGGTTCATGTCGACCTCGGCGTGACTGTCCTCGGAATAATCCAAGTCGAGCAGGGTGTTACCGTCGACGACGCCCATGGAAATGGCGGCGACCTGGCCCGTGAGCGGAATGCGCTCGAGCTTGCCGGCTTCGACCCACATGGCAAGCGCATCGTGCAGCGCCACCCAGGCGCCGGTAATGCTTGCCGTACGTGTGCCGCCATCAGCCTGAATCACATCGCAGTCGACGGTGACGGTGTACTCGCCGAGCGCCTTCATGTTGACGACGGTACGCAGGCTGCGGCCAATGAGGCGCTCGATCTCCATGGAGCGACCCTTGCGGTTGGCGTGCTCGCGCTTGCAGCGCTTGCCGGTCGACGCCGGCAGCATGGCGTACTCCGCCGTTACCCAACCAGCTTTGGCGCCCTTGCGCCAGCCCGGCACGCCCTCCTCGATAGTGGCGGCGCACAGCACGCGCGTGTCGCCGAACTCGGCCAAACACGAGCCGTGGGCGTACTTCATGACGCCACGGGTGAGCTTAACGGGGCGCAACTCGTTGGCGGCGCGACCGTTGGCGCGGTTGACCTGCATGTACTCCATAGAAATATCCTTTCGGCAAAAGATGTGGCGAAGGCTTTGGCGGCCGCCTTACATCTATTTCAGCTCATCGATATCGATATGTTCGATGCTCTTGAGCGGCTGACCAAAAATAAAGCTGCCCGCCACCGCAAACTCGGCAATGTTATCGGCCGTCGTGGCAAAACGATGCTGCGGCTCGGCGGCGTCGCCCGCCAGCTGCTCGCGGCGCGTGAGGATATCGGTCAGCTCGCGTGTGGTCTCCTCGGCGGAACTCACGACGCGCACCCCAGGCCCCAGCACATGGCGGATAGGTCCCACCAACAGCGGAAAATGTGTACAGCCGAGCACCACGGTATCGATACCGTGGTCGCGCAGCGGCTCAACCGTGGCACCCACCAGCGCACGCACGGCAGGCGTATCGAAGATGTCCTCGTTCTCAAGCCACTGCTCTTGCAGATGTGCACCCGAGGCGAGCTCGTGTTCGACAACCTCAACAAAGCTCGAGGCAGGACAACCGTATACATCGACGCCGGCATCTAGATCCTGGATGGCGCGCGTGTAGGCGCCCGAGCGAATGGTGAGGTTGGTGGCGAGCACGCCCACGCGACGCGAACGAGTGCTGTTGATTGCCGCACGGGCACCCGGCGCGATCACGCCGATCACGGGAACGTCAAGCACCTGCTGGGCCAGGCGCAAGGCCGCGGCAGTCGCCGTGTTGCAGGCGATGACCATGATCTTGACGTCGTGCCTCGACAGCCAACGGCCCGCCTGCAGCGCAAACGAGCGCACTTCGTCCTCGGTGCGGGTGCCGTAGGGACAGCGCTTGGTGTCGCCAAAGTAGTAGACGGACTCGTGCGGCAGCGCCGTGGCAATCGCACGCGCAACCGTCAGACCGCCCAGACCCGAGTCAAACACGCCGATGGGGCGCGTGTCGCCCGCCAGATTCTCGATATCGGACATGACCTCACCAGATTCTTTCTCGAAAAGATATGGCTCAGCGCGATAGGACCGCGCTACGAACGAGCCGCGACGAGCAGCTCTGCAGTTGCCGCCCAGCCATCGACAATCTTGCCGCGCGTGACGTAGGCATTGTCGCAGGCATCCAGGAACTCGGGCGCGCCGGCGCTGGTCAGGCCGTTCTCAACCAGGCAGAACGTGCCCACGTGGTCGGCCATATAGAAGTCGGACTCAGAATCGCCGAGTGCCAGCGTCTCCTCGCGCTCGATACCCAGGTGCTCGCAGAAACGCGCGATGGCGACACCCTTGTTGAGGCCCGCGGGATTGATGTTAAACGCGCGACCGTCCTCGACGCGATCGAGCTCGAGCGTCGTCGGCTTGGACAGGTGCGTCAGATGGCCGT
The DNA here is from genome assembly GCA_900540995.1 of uncultured Collinsella sp. Lineage (GTDB taxonomy): Bacteria > Actinomycetota > Coriobacteriia > Coriobacteriales > Coriobacteriaceae > Collinsella. The sequence goes on from UQHO01000001.1 coordinate 79,939, forward strand.
TGCAAGCCCAGACCAGACCGCAGCCGGCCTCGTCGAGGATGGCCTGAACCTCGTCGTCGGGCACATCGCCGCGCATACCAACGGTGACCTCACGGTACTTGTAGCCAGTCGACATATCGTTGTGGTACTCGATCTTGCGCGGCCAGCGAGCGAGAATCTTCTCGCACACGCCGGTCTGCTCGATCACCTGATGCGGCGTGAAGCCGCAGGCAGGATCGTAGGGCATATCGCCGGTCAGGTACTCCCAGTCATTAGCCTTGAGGTCGTACATGACCAGGCCACCCATCTCGCCAATGTAGGAATTGAGGCCGAGCACGCGTGCGTCCTCGTGGATCATGGTGCGGTTGCGACCCGAGGTGGGAACCACCTGGATGCCGGCGCGGGCGAGCGCCACGACGGCCTCGACGAGCTTGGTCGAAGGGTTGCCGTCGTTGTCGCGCAGCACGCACGAGCCGGGCGCGAGCATAGTGGCGTCCAGGTCGGTAAAGACATATTTGACCTTGGCAAGGCGCTCGCGCATCTCGCCCGAAAGCTCAGCGACGGTCGGCAGGGTATTGTGGGACATGGTCACTCCATTACGTTGAAGGGGCTTCTGGTCTTACGCGGCGCGCCTCGCTTGGGGGAAACGCGCTTGCAACGGCAGCGCGCTCAGGACGCCGCCGTCATCACAGCTCATTAGTCAAACTGGGTAACATCGATTAAACGATTGGCCAGCGAAAGGTCGCTCTCGATGGGCACGAACTCGTCGCCCACGTGCATGAGTTCCTCGTCGCCCTTTGCCAGCAGCAAGACGATGGTGGGCGCATCGGGGTTGACGTATTCCTCACGCGCCGCCTTAAAGGCCGCATGCACGGCAGCCTCGCGATCGAGAATGATCTTGTTCGGCGTATCATCGGGAACATGCTCGGCAAGCTCGCGGCAAACCTTCATCGGGTCCTCGTGAGCCGGATCCTCGTTGGCAAAGATCATCAGGTCGGAGTACGGCGCGGCCTCGCGCGGAAGCTGCTCGCGGCGCTCCTGTGCCTTGCCGCCAGCGGCGCCAAACACCGCAATGACCGGGCTGGTGGGAAACGCGCGCTTGACCGACGAGAAAAGCGAGCGGAACGAAAGCTGGTTGTGCGCATAGTCAACGACGCAAATCACGCGGCCGTCCTTCGACTCCACGACCTCCATACGGCCCGGAACACGCAGCTTGGAGAGACCCTTCTTGATGGCATCGATGCCGATACCGATCTCGTGCGCGGCGGCGATAGCGACCAGCGCGTTCTCCACGTTAAAGTCGCCCGCGATACCCAGCAGGACCTTCTCCCCCGCCTCGGGCTCGTCGGCGCTCAGGCCATGCAGGTTAAACTCGATGTTAAAGCCGACCATGCGGACATCGCTTGCCCACAGGCTCGCTTCGGGATGCTCGACGCCAACGGTCACCAAGCGCTCGGCCGTCGATGCCGCCTCCAGCACACGGTCAACTTCATCGGTGCCCAGATTCACCACGGCAGTCTTTGCCTGGTCGAAGATCCTGAGCTTGCTCTCAAAATAGTCCTCGAAGGTCGGGTGCTCGATGGGTGAAATGTGATCGCGACCGATATTGAGGAAGCACGCCACGTCAAACGGCAGATTCTCGACGCGTTGGTACTTGAGCGCCTGGCTCGAAACCTCCATGACCATGGACTGGCGACCGGACGTGCGGCAGTTGGCGATATGGCGCCAGACCTCGGGGGCCTCGGGCGTAGTATTGGTGCTCTCGTAGCACTCGATGCCATCGTCGGTACTCACCGAGCCGATCATGCCGCAGGACTCGCCCGCCGCTTTGATAATCGACTGGAGCATAAAAGCGGCCGTGGTCTTTCCCTTGGTGCCGGTAATGCCCACGATCTTGACGTCGTGGTCGGGACGGTCGTAGACCTCCGGCGGCAACAGGGCCATGGCCGTGCGAACACTATCAACAACCAGCATCGCAGCACCGCTCTCCTTCGCCAGCGGCTCCAGAGACTCGACCAGCGACTCCTCGCACACAAATGCGACGGCGCCCGCATCGAGCGCCATGCTCAAAAACGCGGGCTTAAAGGCAGCACCTTTGCAGAAGAACACGTCACCTGCCGAGACCGCGCGCGAATCAAACGAGCAGCCGGTCACGGCACGCTCGTCAACCTGCTCTGATGCGCGCAGCTCGCCGCACACGTCGAGAAGCTTGGCAAGCGTATCGACCGTGGTCACGGTCGCGGAATCCGAATGGTGCATCTTTCACCTTTCTCAGCCATTTGGCAGGGACGGTTTTATAGTAACTGAAACGCACCCACGCAAAAACGGCTCCCGGAGGAGCCGTTACGCGCAGGCGTTCGTAAGCCGAGGCTAGGCAGCCTGAACAGCGGGCTGGTCCTCGTCGATAAAGAAGCGCTTGTACCACACCAGGAACACGAGCGGCGTATAGATCTTGCGCTGGAAATCGCCCTTGCCCGCAAAGTGCAGGTCGAGCAGATGCATGAGCTCGTCGGTATCGAAGAACTCGCTTGCCCACGGCGCGGTGAAGTACTCCTTGACATAGTCGTACCACTTTTGCTCGCGCAGCCAGTAGACAATCGGCACCGGGAAGCCCACCTTGGGACGGGTGGCCCACTCATCGGGCAGCGACTTGTTGGCAGCGTGGCGGAGTACCTGTTTGTTGCCGTTCTCGTTGATGCGGTAGCGGTCGGGAATGTGCTCGGCGAACTCCATGACTTTGCGGTCCAGGAAGGGCACGCGCAGCTCCAGCGAGTGCGCCATGCACATCTTGTCGGCCTTGAGCAGAATGTCGCCCGGGAGCCACATATTCATGTCCAGGTACTGCTTCTTGACCAGTTCGGGCTGACCCTTCACGCGCGCGTAGATGGGTGCAGCGAGCTCGAAGGCGCCGTCGCCGGTGTTGTACTCGGGCTTGAGCACGCCGTCGACCTCGCGCTCCGGCCATACCAGAGCCTGTCCCAGGAACGACTTCTCGGGGATCTCGGCACCCTTGACCAGGAAGTTATGTCCCTTGAAGTACGGCATATGCAGCGCCAGGTTACCGAGCGCGCGACGGATGGGCAGCGGCACCATCTTTTTGTACTTGCGCACCGGGACCGTGTCCTCGTAGTAGGCGTAGCCGCCAAAGAGCTCGTCGGCGCCTTCGCCCGAAAGCACGACGGTAACGTCCTTGCGGGCCATCTCGGCCAAGAACCACAGCGGCACGGAAGACAGGTTGGACTGCGGCTCGTCCATGTGATACTGGATGTCCTCGAGCGCACCGAAGAACTCGTCGGCGGTAATCATCTTGCGAACGTTCTCGACGCCGAGCTTATCGGAAAGCTCCTTGGCGTAGTTGGTCTCGTTGAAGTTCTTGTAGTCAAAGCCCACCGAGAAGGTCTTGTCGGGCATGAGGCAAGCGGCGATGTAGCTGGAGTCGACGCCACCGGAGAGGAACGACGCGACCTTGACGTCGGCGATGCGATGGGCCTCGACGCTCTCGTGCACGACCTCGTCCAGCTCGTCGACGTACTCCTCGAACGGCTTCTCGACGGCAGAGTAATCGCAATCCCAGTAGCGCTCGATGTTCATCTTGCCGGTCGGGATATCGACGGTAAAGTAGTGCGCCGGCGGCAGCTTGTAGACACCCTCGAAGAAGGTCTCCTCGGTTGCCGAATACTGCAGCGTCATGTACGGACGCAGGGCCTTTTTGTTGACCGCCTTGTGGAAGTGCGGGTAGTCCAGGAAGCTCTTGATCTCAGAACCAAAGAGCACGCCCGGAGCGCCGTCGCCCGCATCGGCCATGGGATAGTAGTAAAGCGGCTTGATGCCAAAGATGTCGCGGGCGCCAAAAAGCTTGTTCTTCTTTTTGTCCCAGATGACGAAGGCGTACATACCGCGCAAGCGATCGAGTACGGCCTCGCCCCACTCCTCGTAGCCGTGCAGGAGGCTCTCGGTGTCGGCGCCGCAGTGGAACTTGTAGCCCTTGGCCTCGAGCTCGGAACGGAGTTCTTGGAAGTTGTAGATCTCGCCGTTGAAGACAATGACGACGCTACCGTCCTCGTTGGCCATGGGTTGGGCGCCAGCCTCGGTCAGGTCGAGGATCGACAGGCGGCGGAAGCCGAGGGCAACGCGGCCGTCGATAAACTGACCGCCCATGTCGGGACCGCGATGGACGATGCGGTCCATCATCTTGGTGAGCACCTCGGATTGGTTATCCGTCCCACCGACAAAACCGACAAAACCGCACATATACTATCCCCTCTGCTGTTGCTGGGCATCAAATCGAATCAGTAGCTTTTGAGTATACCCGAGGGCGTAAAGAGGGGCGGAATGTTCAGGCAATCTCAACTGAATCAGCTCCGCTGTGACACGCGCGAGTTACCTTTAATGGATATGAGGTGAATGAGGCGATTGTTTTGCTATACTCTCTCCGCACGGGCGATTGGCGCAACGGTTAGCGCAGGTGCTTTACACGCACAAGGCTGGGGGTTCGAATCCCTCATCGCCCACCACTGATTTGATAGGCTCCCAGCAATGGAAGCCTTTCTTTTTTGGGCCCAGCGCAGAGGGATTCGAACCCGCCAGGGTGCGGAGCTGAGGAAACGCGAAGCGTTTTCCAGCGCAGCACGCGAGGGCCGTAGGCCCGAAGCGAAAGCGGGCGGCGTCAGCCGCACGCGACATCCCTCATCGCCCACCACCGAATTGGAAACGGTCCTCGCAAGGGGACCGTTTTTGTTTGCGCCCATCGCAGGGGGATTCGAACCCCACAGCTCACTCGTTTCAAGGGCAGTGGTCAAAAAATGCCAAATATGAGTACTGCTACCTCTTTTGTAACAGCATTTTCGAGGTCCCAAAGGGCAAATCTGACATCAAAGCAACGGCTAACGGTCCAGATGAGCATGTTTTCTGACAGCAAAACTGGACATATGCGGTCCAATTCGTCAAATTGTGTCTAATTTATATGCTACAGAATTAGTGCCCGTACTCATATTTGGCATTTTTTGACCAGAGGGACTTTTGACCATCGCAAATCAGCAACAAAACGGGCTCCGGATCGCCAAATCATGCCGCATATGACACACCCAGCAGTCCGGAACCCGGTCCAAATTGAGTTATTACGCTGCGTTAGCCCAAGACACCCGACAGGATCTCGATCAGGCTGTCCACGTCGGCTTCCTCGCAGACGAGCGGCGGCAAGAAACGCAGCGTATGGGCACCCGTAGCGTTAATCACGACACCGGCGGCCAGCGCGCGGGCAACAATATCATGTGCGTCGCCCGCGGCATCATCCAAATCACAGCCGAGCATCAGGCCACGGCCACGCACCTCTACCACATGCGGAAGCTTAGCCAGCGCCTGCTCCATATAGGCACCCACCTTGGCAGCATGCTCGGCATAATCGCCGCGCACAAGCGCGGAGAGCGTCGCGGCACACGCCGCGATGGCCAAGCAGCTACCGCCAAAGGTCGAGCCGTGGTCGCCCGGCTTAAACACGTCGGCAATCTCCTTCTTTGCCACGACGGCACCCATGGGCACGCCATCAGCAATGCCCTTGGCAAGGCTCATGATGTCGGGCTCCACGCCATAGGTCTGGAACGCAAACGGCTTACCCGTGCGGAAGATACCGCACTGGACCTCGTCGGCGATAAGCACGGCGCCCACTTCGTGTGCCAGGTCGCGCGCCGCCGCCATAAACTCCTCGGTCATGGGGTGCACGCCACTCTCACCCTGGATCGGCTCGAGCATCACGGCACAAATCTCGCTCCCCAGCTGCTTAAAGATTGCACGCAGCTCGTCCACATCGTTGGGCGTGCAGGCCACAAAGCCACCCGGCAGCGGGCGGAAGCTGTCCTGCAGCCAATCCTGCATGGTGGCGGCAATGGTCTCGAGCGTACGGCCGTGGAAGCCGCCGCGCATGCACACGATGGTGTTGCCGCCATTACCGGCACGCTTGGCGTACAGGCGCGCGAGCTTCATCGAGCCCTCATTGGCCTCGGCACCGGAGTTGGCAAAGAAGGTCTCCCACACCTGCTCGCCCGCAGCCGGGGCACCAAGAGCAGCTGCCGTGGTCTCATCGCCGGCGGCAATGGCATCGGCAAGCACGCGCGCACCATCTACGTCGTCGTTAGCAAGCTTGGACAGCAGCGCCGCGACCTGTCCGCGCTGCTCAATGTAGAAGTAATTGGAGACATGCATGAGCTTTTTGGTCTGTGCCTCGAGCGCCGAGAGCACAGCCAGGTTGCCATGACCTAGGCTGCACACGCCGATGCCGGCAAGAAAGTCGAGGTACTCACGGCCATCGTCGCCGGTGAGCTTCATGCCGTGACCCTCGACAAACTCGACCGGAGAGCGGCCAAAGGTATGCATAACGTAATGGGATTCAAGCGATTGCTGAGCTACAAGTGACATGAGATGCCTTTCGTTGGGCGCCAGACGGCGCGGGGCTATGGGTGCAGGAATGGGGCGGCTGAGGGTCAGCTAGACCGTCTGAAGCTTCTCGACCTCGTCAAGGTTCTCGGTCAGACGCGCAGCAAACGTCGAAAGCGGATGCGGATGCGTATCGAACTCGTAAGCCGTCTCGGTGGAATGGATCACGGTGCCGACGCCGGCATCGGTCAGCAGCTCCAGGAGCAGCGAATGCGGCGTAGTACCGTTAATGATGTGGGCACGAAATACGCCGCCGGTAAGCGCATCGACGGCCGCACGCAGCTTGGGAATCATGCCCTTATCGACCTCGCCGCCGTAGAGCATTTCGTTAACCTCGTCGAGCGTTAGGTTGGAGATAAGCGAGTCCTTGTCGCTAAAGTCCTTGTACAGGCCATCGACATCGGTCAAAAAGATCGCCTTATGCGCGTGGAGCGCCGCGGCAACGGCACCGGCGGCGGTGTCGGCGTTGATGTTGAAGAAACCGCCGTCCTCCCCCGCCGCGACGGTAGCGATGACGGGGATGTACTCGCTATCGAGCAGGCGCTCGATATAGTCGGTGTTGACGTGCGTGACCTTGCCCACGCGGCCGAGCTCTGGGTCGAGTGGCTCGGCGATAAGGGTGCCGGCGTCGCTGCCGGACACGCCCACGGCCAGGTTGCCGTGGTGGTTGAGCGCCGCGACCAGCTCCTGATTGACCTTGCCGCCCAGTACCTCGCGCACGATGTCCATGGTGGCAGGCGTAGTCACGCGCTGGCCGTTCTTAAACTCGACGGGGATGTCGTAGTGGCTGAGCGCCTCGTTGATAGCCTTGCCGCCGCCATGCACGATGACGGGGCGCATACCGATGATCTTGAGCAAAACGATGTCGCTCATCACGTCGCGGCGCAGCTGCTCATCAACCATGGCGGCTCCGCCATATTTGATAACAACCGTCTTGCCGGTCAGGTTCTTAATCCACGGCAGTGCTTCGAACAGCAGCTGCGCGGTTGCTTCGTTGGATTCGCTCGAACGACAATCGCGTGCGAATTTCATAATCTGCCTCGTCTTTCGTATCGTTATCGCGCCGTGCTCCGCTGTCCGCAATCGCGGCAAGATGCGCAGCGTGCCTGGAATCTAGGAACGGTAGTCACCGTTAATGGAGATGTACTCGTGCGTGAGGTCGCAGGTCCACACGGTCGTTGCCGCGTCGCCTGCGCCCAGGTCGGCCGAGATCACGATCTCGGGCGCCTCGAAACGTCGTAGAGCCTCGCCCTCGTCAAAGGGAACAGTCAGACCATCGCGACAGACAGGCATGCCCATCATGTCGATGGAAACGTCTTCCTGATTAAACTTCACGCCGCACTTGCCGAGTGCCATGGCGACGCGGCCCCAGTTGCAGTCGTGGCCGGCGATGCAGGTCTTAACGAGCGGCGAGTTGGCAACGGCGCGAGCGGCGATATCGGCCTCCTCGTCGTTCACGGCGCCGGTAACGTTGACCGTAACAAGCTTGGATGCGCCCTCGCCATCGGCGGCGATATTGCGCGCCAGGCTCTCGCACACCTCGTGCACGGCAAATGCCAACTCGTCGAAGGCATCGGAGCCCTCGACGATAGGCTTGGCATCTGCGGCAGCGGCGCCGGAGGCAAGCATGATGCAGGTGTCGTTGGTCGAGGTGTCGGAATCGACCGTTACCTTGTTAAAGGTCTGCTTGACGGTCGAGAGCAGCAGGGTATGAAGTGCCGCAGGCTCGACGGGGGCATCGGTGGTGATAACTGCGATCATGGTGGCCATGTTGGGCATAATCATGCCCGAGCCCTTGCACATTCCGCCTACCGTATAGACATTGCCCGCATGACCCGCAGCCTCACTGACGTAGGACACGGCGTACTCCTTGGAGTGCGTGTCGGTCGTCATGATGGCGCGAGCGGCATCGGCTCCACCGTGGGCGGAGAGCGCCTCGTAGGCAGCAGGAATGGCGGTCTCAAACGTGTCGATCGGCAGAATCTGGCCAATCACGCCCGTGGAGGCAACCAGAATCTGCTGGGGCCCGCAGCCGATGACCTGCGATGCGATGCTGCACGTCTCGCGCGCGCATGCAAGGCCGGTCTCACCCGTGGCGGCGTTGGCATTGCCAGAGTTGACCGAAACGCCGGCGATGATTCCGTAGCCCTTGTCGGCACCGCCCAGGTTGGCACGGCTCACCTGCACGGATGCCGCGCAAAAGCGATTGGTGGTAAACACGCCGGCGCCGGGACAGGGTTTATCGGGCACGACGAGCGCGTAATCCAGACGCTCGGGGTTCTTGCGGAACCCAGCGTGGATGCCTGCAGCCTTAAAACCAGCCGCAGCCGTAACGCCACCCTCGACGGCGCGAATCTTGATATCAAACAGCTCGGTATTCATCGTCTTTATGACTCCTTATGTCAAACAAAAAACGGACATCGGTTGGTGCGCCATGCCAGTCGTGATCATGAGACCAGCTTAAGAGTGGCGCCCCACTCGATGCCCGACTACCAAATCGTTAACAATCGAATGTGCTACACCGGGCACGCCACTGTGGGCAAGCCTCGTCGCTCGTCAAAGCCAAAGACGATATTGGCGCACTGGACTGCTTGGCCCGCAGCGCCCTTGCACAGATTGTCGATGGCGCCCGTCGCCACCAGCACGCCCGCGCGCTTGTTGAGCGCGAGGCCGATCTGGACGGCGTTGGTGCCGACGACCGAAGCCGTCTTGGGCTGCTGGCCGGCGTCGAGTACGCGCACAAAGGTGTGACCGGCATAGAACTGCTTGTAATAGTCGACAACGTCCTCAAGAGCCAAAGAGTCGATGGCCTGCGGCGCGAGCGGCATCGTCACCGTGGAGAGCAGGCCGCGCTTGAGCGGTGCCAGATGCGGGGTAAAGACGACGCGATCGGTTAAGCCAAGGATTTGCTCAATCTCGGGCGTGTGGCGATGTTTACCCACGCCATAGGCTTCCAGGTTCTCGTCGGCGCTGCAAAAGTGGGTGCGGGCGTTGCAGGACTTACCGGCACCCGTCACGCCACTGATGGCATCGACGATTACGGGACCGTTCTCTGCCACCCAACCCGCACGCACGGCAGGAGCAGCAGCAAGACTCGTTGCGGTGGGATAGCAACCGGCGCAGGCGACCAACACGGGCCTGCCAGCGGCATGGCTGGAAGCAGCGGTCTCTAAGTCCTCGCAGAACAGCTCGGGCAGGCCGAAAGCGCGGGTCTTGAGCAACTCGGGGCTCGTGTGCTCGGCGGCATACCATGCCTCAAAGACAGACGCGTCGCTCAGACGGTAATCGGCCGAAAGATCAAAGCAGGAGACGCCCGATGCAAGCAGCGCGGGCACCTGTGCCATGGCAGCCGTGTGCGGCACGGCAAGAAAAACCGCATCGCAGCTCTTAAGCTCGGGGGCGTCATGCGTGGTGAAAACCAGATCGCTCACGCCAGCAAAGCTCGGATACACCGCGGACAGCGGCTGGCCGGCATCGGCGTTGGACGTAATGGCAACAAGTTCAAACTCGGGATGGCCGAGCACGAGGCGAATGAGCTCGGCTCCGGCATATCCAGCCGCACCGACGATTCCAACCTTCAAAGACATATCAGACTCCTTGTCTGCGATTTATGCACCGATGCGCATTTCGCAGCGGTCGTTATGAAGTGGGTTGAAACTTTAGCACCAAAAGATGCATTAACACGTAAATGGCTTGCATATTCATGCATTGAAACATTCCCGACACATTCGCTTGAAGGAATTGACAAATGGAGCGGGCCCCGTATTGACCGGCGCTCCTAACGGCGCCGGGCAATACGGGGCCCGCCCATGCGAAAACCAAGTTGTTAGGATGAGCCAGCTGGCTAGAGCTCGACCGGCACCCATTCGTCGTGATTGCAGATAAACGCCTTGGGATCCTCGACACTAAAGAAGACGAGCGTGGGATCGTTAGGTCCCTCATAGTGCTCGCTCAAGCGCTCAAGATGCTTCCAACCGGCCTCGCGCATTTCACTCGAAGCCCGGTCTTCCAGCCCCGCACGCCCGCGCAGGATCAACCAACCATGGCCCGGCCACCAACTCGTGGCCTCAAAGCGCTGGTTTTGCAGCAGCTCCTGCCACACATCTTTGGTGCGCGCCGTCACAAACCACAGCTTGCCGTCTTGAATCTGCGCAAACGAAAACGGACGCACATGCGGCTGCCCGTCCACACTCGTCGCCAGATACCACGCCGGCACCGACGTCAGATACTCCAGCACCGTATTCAATCCGTCCACGTTTCCTCCTGTACTAGCCAGTTTGGGAGCCTGGCTTATGTGAGCTAGAGCTCCAGGCGCTCCTCGCTGCCGTCGATATCACAGAACCGCGCGGCAATGTTGCGGACCGAAAAGAAAGCAAGGCGGCCGTCGTTGGCACTCTCGTGTTTCTCGCCAATACCCACCATGTGCTTAAAGCCTGCCTGGCGCACCTTGTCGCTCACGACCGCATCATCCTCGAGCGCGGCCTCGCCGGTCAACACGATCCAACATTCCCCCGGCTTCCAGCCCGAGAGCTCGAACTTGGGATTCGCACTCAGCTCCGCCCACACATCCTTGTCGCGCGACGTGCAAAACCACAGCTTACCTTCATCGACCATGGCAAACGAAAACGGCCTCACGCGAGGCTGATGCCCGTCGGCCACATCGGTCGTGGCCAGATACCACGCCGGAATGCGCCTGAGATACGAGCAGGCGCGCTCAAGCTGAGCTGTGCGGTCGTTGTCGGTCATAGGGACCCCTTTCTTGCGCTCGAATCGCGCCTAAATAAGTTGAAGGTTGACGACGATGACACACGCAAACAGCAGCATCGTCACCACCGCAGCCAGCGCATCCCCGCGGCGAAATGCAAGCGCATGCAGACGCGTGCGGCCCTGCTCGCCGTGATAGCAGCGTGCATCCATGGCGGCAGACAACGTCTCGGCATGACGGAACACGCCCGTGAACAGTGGAATCGCCACACTGCCGAGCATACGCACGCCGCCGAGCGGGCCACCCGTTACGCGTGCACCGCGGCTTGCCTGCGCGTCCGCCGTCTGCTTCATCTCGGTGGCGAACTGCGGCATAAAGCGCAACGCGATGCCCATGATCATGCCGAGCTCGTGCGCAGGGAGCCCCACGCGCGCAAACGGTGCGAGCAGACGCTCAAAGCCCGCGGTGAGGTCGAGCGTAGGCGTGGTGAGCGTAATGGCGCTCATGCCGGCCATCATCAGGGTCAGGCGACACGCCATAAAGGCGGCAGAACGCAGTGAGCCCTCGCTTATCTGCAGAAAGCCAAGCTGCCACAGAATGCGCCCACTCTGGTCGGAAAATAGGTTGAGCACTGCGACCACCACGACAATCGCCAGCAATGGTGCCATCGATGATAGGACCCGGCGCAACGGCACCCGGGACACGGTATAGATCAGGACAACGAAGATTGCGACCGGGGCCAGTCCGCGGAAGCTGCTGACTGTGAGCGTCGTGATCAGAAACACAAAGCCCAAGAGCAACTTAGTTCGCGGGTCCAGGCGGTGGATCGCACTATCGCCGGGATAGTAGCTACCAAACGAAAACGCCTCCATTAGCAGCCCTCCTCTCGCGCGACCGTCTTGGATTTAGCAATGTCCGCGACGTTAGAAGGACCGCCCGAGCGACCGATTAGCAGGTCCACCAACTCGTCTGCCAGCGACTCAACCGTATAGAGCCCGCCGCAACGCAGCGGCACGCCCGCTTCCGCGAGCGCCAACGCCATGCGCTGAGCAGCAGGTACGCCCAAGCCGATCGACCTGAGTTTATCGGCATGCGCAAACACCTGCGCGGGGGTTCCATCGGCAAACACCGTGCCCTCGTTCATCACGACGATACGGTCGCAGCAATTAGCCAGGTCATCCATGCTGTGCGAGACCATGACAACGGTCAGGCCCTCATGGTGAAGGCGATCGATGAGCTCCAGGAAATCCCTGCGCGCCGCCGGATCGAGACCCGCCATGGGCTCATCGAGCACCAGGACCTCGGGCTCCATGGCGAGAACGCCGGCAAACGCCACACGGCGCTGCTGACCGCCCGAGAGCTCGAAGGGGCTCTTATCGCCCACCGTGGCCAAGTCGAGGCCCACGCGCGCGAGTGATGACTCGACGCGGCGGGCAACCTCGGCCTGCGGCATGCCAAGGTTGTGCGGACCAAACGCCACATCTTGCGCCACGGTCTCGGCAAACAGCTGACGCTCGGGATACTGGAATACCACGCCGACCTTTGCCTTAACCGCAGCGGCATCTTTCTTATTTGACAGATCGAGCCCCAACGCGTGAACGGACCCCTCCTGAGGACGAATCAAACCGTTGAGATGCTGGATCAGTGTCGACTTGCCAGAGCCGGTATGGCCCGCAAGGCCCAGGAACTCGCCACGACACACTGTCAGCGACACATCGCGCAGCGCCCACGGGCTGCTGGGGTCGTTGCCCCAGAGGGCCTGCTTGTTCGATGCGTCCTCGACGGCTGAGCGCTTGTGCCAACGACGACGCTCGCGGGCGCTCAGCGAATAGCTGTACGAAACATGAGATAGCTCGATAACGGGGTCCGAGGCGTCGGGCTCATCGATCGCGGCGGAATCGCCGGCGGCGTCCGAACGCAGCGGCAAGGGGCGCGCCACAGCGTCCGCCCCATCCTGCTCGGCATAAACTCGCGAAATCTCGGTAACCATATCCGCCTCGCGCACCTGCGCGCAAACGGGCACGCCCTTTGCACGTAGTGCGCTACCCAGGCAGCACGACGCCGGCATGTCCAAGTTGAGCTGCTCGAGCTCGTCCGCCCGCGTCAAGATCTCGTCGGGCGTGCCGAGCATGGCAACGCGCCCAGCCCGGAAGACCGCAACGCGATCGGCCTCGGCAGCTTCTTCCATAAAGTGCGTGATCATCACGATGGTCATGCCGCGCTCATGCAGCGCATGGCAGGCCTTCATGAGGCCCTGACGTCCACGCGGATCGAGCATCGAGGAAGCCTCGTCCAATATGAGCACGCGCGGTTCCATGGCGAGCACGCCGGCAAGCGCCACGCGTTGCTTTTGGCCGCCCGAAAGCGCATGGGTCTCATGGCGCTCAAAGCCCACCAGGCCCACACCCTTCAGCGCCTCGCGTACGCGCTGCGCAATTTGCGCCGACGGCACGCCAAGGTTTTCGGGACCAAACGCAACGTCATCTTCGACAAGCGTTGCCACCAGCTGGTCATCGGGATTCTGGAATACCATGCCCGCGGTCGAACGAATGTCGTAGACCAGCTCGGGGTCGGACGCATCCATGCCGTTGACGCGTACCGTGCCCGCATCGGGCTGCAACAGTGCATTCAGATGCTTGGCAAACGTCGACTTGCCCGACCCATTGCCACCGAGGATGCAGAAAAACTCGCCATCCTCGATGTTCAGATCGACGCCATCGAGTGCCGGTGCGGCACCGTCATAGCTAAAGGAAACGCCCCGACACTCAATCATGCGCGGCCTTTGACCTGGTCCTTTTTAGGCGTGATGAGGTTGGAGACCGCCTTGTACACCGCAAGCGTCAACACCGAGTTAAGCACGGTCTTGATAAGGTTGAACGGCAGCACCGCAGGAATCATGAGCGGGGCGATCACATCGACCGAGCCATACCAGAACCATACGCCAATGGTAAGATTTGCGACCATAGACAACGCCGTAGCGGCAATAACGCCGAGCACCAGGCCAATCACGGCACCCTTATAGGTATGCATCTTCTGGTAGACAATAGCCGCGGGCAGAATGTAGCCCAGCGTGGCAACCAGGTTCATAAGCGCGCCGACCCAGTCACCCGTAGTGAGCGCATGGATAACGATCGCCATGGCTGCAACAGCGGTACCAGCACCGGGGCCATACGCAAATCCGCACACCATCGCCGGCACCAGCGACGGGTCATACGTCAAAAACGGCGCCGAAGGAAGGATGGGCAGCTGCACGTACATAAACAGGGCACCCAAGGCGCACATCAGCGCCATGGTAACGAGCTGTTTGGTGCTCCACCTATTCGTGTTCTCAAAATGGATATGCTGCGACTGTTCAGACATAAGATCACCTGCCTCTTTCATCCGGACTCTAACCGTTGGTACTGGGATCTCACCAGTTCAGCCGGCATGCGAACCAACACACGCACGGGTCGCGGACTCATCGGCTCAAACACAGGCACCTCGCCTGCGCCACGGCACCCCTTTGGCACCGCCCGATTTACCGCCAGTGGGGAATTCCACCCCGCCCTGAAACAGCAATTGCAAGTGTAGCACGAGCAATCGTTCGCGCAAGTATGCCAAGGGTAATTTGTGGTGGGAAACGCTCCAGAAATGCGGTAGGGACAAGTTAGCGCAACAACCACGTCCTCCATCCGCCCCAAAGTAGCGCGCCTTTCGCGCAAAGCGCGAAACAGCGACCGGGACACGTATTCCCAACAACCAAGTCCTCCGCCCACGCCGACCTCAAGGCCGTAAACGCAGGGAATCCGGGGGCGTGACGGGGGCTTCTCTCCGGAACATTCCGCAGGACGCAAAGAGGCTCCGCAGCGCGAAGCGCGATGCGGAGCCTCTTTGCATGTCCGAGGACGTTCCGGAGAGAAGCCCCCGTCACGCCCCCGGATTCCCGGTGGGAGTTCTAGACCTTGTCGGCCTTAGTACATACCGCCGCCCTGCTGACCAGCGGTGGCAGCAGCGATGGCATCCTCAAGCTGAGTGTTCTTGGGCACATCGGAGACAGTAGCCTCGGTGATGAGGATTAGGCTGGCGACAGAAGCAGCGTTCTGCAGGGTGACGCGGCTGACCTTGACGGGGTCGAGGACGCCCATCTCGATCATGTCGCCCCACTCGCCGTTGGCAGAGTTGAGACCCTGGCCGGCGGGCAGCTCGGCAACCTTGTCGACCACGACAGCGCCCTCAAAGCCAGCGTTCTTGGCGATGGTAGCGACCGGAGCGGTCAGAGCCTTCTTGACGATGTCGACGCCGATCTTCTCCTCGGGGTCGTCGATCTCGACAGCGTCGAGCGCAGGAGCAGCGTCCATGAAGGCGACGCCGCCGCCGGCGACAATGCCCTCCTCGACAGCAGCGCGGGTAGCCTGCAGGGCATCCTCGACGCGATGCTTGATCTCCTTGAGCTCGGACTCGGTAGCAGCGCCGACCTTGATGACGGCAACGCCACCGGAGAGCTTGGCCAGGCGCTCCTGGAGCTTCTCACGGTCGAAGTCAGAGGTGGTGTTCTCCATTTCGCCCTTGATCTGAGCGATACGGGCGTCGATGGCCTCCTTGGAGCCAGCGCCGCCGACGACGACGGTGTTGTCCTTGGAGATGGTGACAGACTTAGCGGTACCGAGCATATCGGCGGTGATGTCAGCGACCTTCACGCCCAGCTCGTCCAGAGCGGCCTGGCCACCGGTGAGGACGGCGATGTCCTCGAGGATGCGCTTGCGGCGATCGCCGTAGCCCGGAGCCTTGACGGCGCAGACGTTGAGGGCGCCACGGATCTTGTTGAGGACGAGGGTGGGCAGGGCCTCGCCGTCGATGTCCTCAGCGATGATGAGCAGGCCACGGCCGGCGCGCTGGACAGCCTCGAGAACGGGCATGATGTCCTGGACGCTGGAGATCTTCTGGTCGGTGATGAGGATGTACGGATCCTTCATCACGGCCTCCATGCGGTCGTTGTCCGTGACGAAGTAAGCGGAGACGTAGCCCTTGTCGAACTGCATGCCCTCGACGGTGTCGATGGTGATATCGAACGTCTGGGAATCCTCGACGGTGATGACGCCGTCCTTGCCCACGACCTCCATGGCCTCAGCGATCTTCTCGCCGACCTCGGGGTCACCGGCAGAGATGGTACCGACGGAAGCAATCTGCTCCTTGGTCTCGACCGGCTTGGCCTGCTTCTTCATCTCGGCGACGGCGGCGTTGACGGCCTTGTCGATGCCGCGACGGATGGCCAGCGGGTTGGCGCCAGCAGCGACGTTGCGCAGACCGTCGTTGACGATGGCCTGAGCGAGCAGGGTTGCGGTGGTGGTACCGTCACCCACGGTGTCGTTGGTCTTGGTGGCGACCTCCTTCACCAGCTGGGCGCCCATGTTCTCGATGTTGTCCTCGAGCTCGATCTCCTTAGCGACGGAAACGCCGTCGTTGGTGATGGTCGGGGCACCGAACGTGCGCTGCAGCGCAACGTAGCGGCCCTTGGGGCCCATGGTGACGGTAACGGCGTCGGCCAGAGTGTTGACGCCCTTGGCGAGCTTAGCGCGGGCATCGGTGTTGAACGTAATGTTCTTTGCCATGGTAGGTAATCCTCCAAAAGAAATGTGACTCGCGTCGCCGCTTCCGAGTCCTATGCAGCGACCGCGTTCAAAAACGAATCAGAGAGTCTGACGAGACTAGGCCTCAACGACGGCGTAGATGTCGTCGGCACGCATCAGCAGATACTTCTCGCCGTCGACCTTGACCTCGTTGCCACCGAACTTGCCGTAGATGACAACGTCGCCGACCTGAACGTCCATGGGGATGCGCTCACCCTTGTCGTTGACCTTGCCGGCGCCAACGGCAACGATGGTGCCGCGCTGCGGCTTCTCCTGAGCGTTGCTGGCGATATACAGACCAGAAGCGGTCTTCTGCTCGGCCTCGTCGGGCTTGACCAGAACACGATCTGCAAGCGGCTTCAAAGACGACATGCTTGTCTCCTCCTTTTTGGGCCGCGTGGTTATGCCACGCGAATTAACCCTTTTTGTTTGCGTACGCGTTGAATGGTACCCACGAATGGCGGGTTATACAACACGGAGTCAAAAAATCTTATTTTTTGGCACTTAGATTTTCTGAATGCCGGGGGATAACTTAGCGATGCCTCCCGTGTGGCTCCGGAGGGGCGGGGCATAAGGTTTCCTGCTCGGGCAGTCCTGCTCGCACGAAGGCCACATTAAGTGGCCTTCGGCTCGTGCGGAACTCGCGATAAACCTTATGCCCCGCCCCTCCGGAGCCACACGGGAGGCAGGTTAACTAATTCGGGCCCGGCATTCAGAAAAGTCAGTGCAGCAAAATGGCGATGCAGATGTTGCGAACAAGAAAGGGGCACGTTGCTGAAACGTGCCCCCTATGAGTGGGGTATGAGGCTAGCGCTCGTAGATTACGTTACCTGCCAGGTAGGTGGCCTGAACCTTGGTGGCTTGCAGTTCTTGGGGGTCGATGGTGAGTGGGTTTTGATCCAGGACTACCAGGTCGGCGTATTTGCCGGGTTCCAGGCTGCCGAGGTTTTGCTCGTCGCCTGCCGCATAGGCGCTGCCCAGGGTGTAGTTGCGCAGGGCTGTTGCTGCATCGATGCGCTCGCTCGGCAACCAGCCACCCTCGGGCCAATGGCTTTTGGGGTCTTGGCGTGTGATAGCCGTGTAGAGCACGTTCATGCTGGTAACGGGCGTGATAGGGCTGTCGGTACCGAAGGCTTGGCGAATGCCGCGCTGTTTATAGGTCGCAAACGGCCACATGATGCGGCTGCGCTCCAAGCCCAGGTCGCGCTCCGGACCACCCGGGTCGAGTGTAATGTGGCAGGGCTGGCTCGAGGCAATCACGTTAAGCTTGCGAAGACGATCGATGTCCTCAGGCAGGAGATTCTCCAGATGCTCAAGCGTATTATGGCCGTGCTGGGGCAGACCGTAGAGCCCTGCTGCCTCTTCAAAGATATCGAGCGCAGCATGGATGGCGCCGTCGCCGATAACGTGGATGCGCACGGTATGGCCGCGCTCCGCCGCCGCAAGGACCAGCTTGCGCATACGCTCGGCAGGAACCGTCAGGCGACCTTGGTCGCCCGGGAAACGCGGATTGGTGTAAGGCTCGGTGAGATACGCCGTATGCTCGCTCGATACGCCGTCGAAGAATTGTTTGAAGCCCGGCGCCGAGAGCAATGCGTTGTTGGCATAGCGTGCCTGCAGCTCTTCCAAGCGTGACTGGTCGTCAAGCAGCGTGGGGAACAGATGGGCACGGATGCCCAGCTTGCCGGCGGCCTGCAGCTTGTCGTAGACGTCGTCGCGAATAAAGTCGCAGCCCGGCATGGGCATGAGCGACATGTCGCAGATCGAGGTGATGCCCTGCTCAGCCATGCGCTTCATTTGGTCGGCATAGGCGCTCGCGATGCGGTCCTCGCCCAGCCACTCAAGGCAGCGCGGCAGAAGCTGCATGGCCGCCGCCTCGTGGGCGATACCCGTGAGCTCGCCGTCTGCATCCCTGTCGTAGCTGCCGCCCGCCGGCGGCTCACTGTCGCGCGTGACGCCGAGCGCCTCGAGTGCGCGGCTGTTGAGCCAAAGCGTGTGCCCGTCGCCCGAATACATAACACAGGGACGATCGGGGAATGCCACATCGAGCGACGCCTTGGTAGGATGCTCGGGCGGGTCCCAACGGTAGTCGCGCCAGCCCTGCGTCACAACCCAAGCGTCGTCGGGCAGGTCCTGGGAAAACTCGAGCGCATGTTGCACCAGCGCCGCCTCGGACGTGCCCATATCCATGAGCATGTACGGCGAGGAACCGACCGAGGTATGGAAGAAGTGCAGATGAGCGTCATGGAAACCGGGGCAGACAAACTGCTCGCCGTAGTCGATAACCGACGTAGCGGCAGGAGCGGCGGCGATCACGTCATCGGGCGCACCGACTGCGACGATACGGTCGCCTGCAATGGCAATCGCCAGCTCGCGGGCGGTATCGATGCCGTCTTGCGCGGTAAAGACGTTCTTGGAGCGGATAATCCGATCGATATGTTGCATGGGCATCCCCATCTCTGGCAGGAAATTCAACACCCCCGAGTGTACTCCCCCGCCCTTGTAACAAAACCCCAAGCGGCAAACGGCAACTTTACCAGCCCTAGCGGCAGGTGGCATACTGGAGAGAGCCTGTACGATTTTGCAATCAACCCAGCAAGGAGCAAATCGACCATGACGAAGACCAAGGCACAGCAGATTATGGCGGCGACCGAGGCTCGCGCGGCTGACGATGTCACCGCAGCCATCAAAGATATCGCTACCGAGTTTGAACCCTATATCATCAAGCAGCGCCGCCACTTCCATAAGCACCCGGAGCTGAGCCTCGCCGAGGAGCGCACGACCTCCGACATCGCCAACCAGCTCGACGCCATGAATATCCCCTACGAGCGTCCGCTCAAAACCGGCTTGGTGGCAACGCTTCGCGGTACCGCGCCGGATGCCTATCGCGAGGACGGCACGCCGCGCCGCCGCATCCTTCTGCGCGCCGACATCGACGCCCTGCCCGTCACCGAGCAGACCGGCGAAGAGTTCGCCAGCGTCAACGAGGGCTGCATGCACGCCTGCGGCCATGACTGCCACATCGCCATGATGCTCGGCACGCTGCAAATCCTGCGCCATATGACCGACGACATCCACGGCGAGGTCCGCATCGTCTTCCAACCCAGCGAGGAAAACGGCCAGGGCGCCAAGCTCATGATCGGCACGGGCGTGCTCGACGGCGTCGATGGCGCCTACGCCGCGCACATCTGGAGTGAGGTCGACGCCGGCACCGTGAGCTGCGAGCCCGGACCGCGCATGGCCAATACCGACTGGTTCCGCATCGATGTCCGCGGCACCTCGTGCCACGGCGCCATGCCCCAGCGCGGCCACGACGCCGTCATGGTTGCCGCCGAGATCGTCAATGCCCTGCAGACCATCGTTTCGCGCGAGATCAGCCCCTACGAGCCGGCCGTCATCACCGTCGGCGAGCTGCACGGCGGCACCGCACGCAACGTTATCGCCGGCACGGCCTACCTCGCCGGCACGGTGCGCACCTACGGCGATTCGACCCACGAGGAAATGCCGGAGCTTATGCGCCGCATCGTGGAGCATACCGCGGCAGCTCTGGGCGCCGAGGCAGAGCTCACCGACTACACCATCGCCAATTACAAGGTCGAAAACGATGCCGCCTCGAGCGAGCGCTGCCGCCAGGCAGTAATCAAATGCCTGGGCCCCACCGGTCAAGGTCATTACCGCGGCACACTTTCGGGCGAGGATTTTTCGGAGTACCTGCGCCGTGTACCGGGCGTGCTCGCCTTTGTAGGTACGCGCAACCCCAAGATTGGCGCCACGTACGCCCAACATTCCTGCTTCTACAAGATCGACGAGACTGTGCTGGCAAAGGGCTCCATGGTGGCCGCCCAGTATGCCATCGACTTTTTGGCCGAGCCCACGCAAGAGGAGCTCGACGGCCCCGCGATCACCGCGGTCGCCGAGACCAATCCCGACCTGGCAGCCAAACTGCGCTCTGCCAAGGCCACGGCCGCCGAGGCCCGCGACGCCATGCACGATGCCCGCACCGCCCGACACGCCGCAATCAAGGGCATCCACGACGCTCGCGCCGCCGCCCGCCGCGAGGAGAAGCACGACGAGTAGTCGATCCACGACCATCTCGCAGTCATAGCCGCATCGCGATATCAAAGCGGGGGCGGACGCTTCGGCACGTCCGTCCCCGCTTATTTGTCAAGCGCTATTACTACCGTTTCTACCCCGTCCCCAAATGGCAGGTGGCAGGGTTACTCGTCCTGCGGGTCCTCGTCGGAGCTTGGCGCAGGCTCGGGCTCAGGCGCAGGCTCGGGCTCCGGTTCCGGCATGGGCTCGGGCTCGGGCTCCGGTTCCGGCATGGGCTCGGGCTCAGGCGCAGGCTCGGGCTCAGGCGCGGGCTCAGGCTCAGGCGCGGGCTCGGGCTCGGGCGCCGCAGTGGAATCGGATACGGGCGCTGCGTCGGCGCTAAAACCAGCCGGAGCAGACTTCTTCTCAAACGGCAGCACAAAAGTCAGGACGTCGTCCTTGTCCTCGTCGGCCCATTCGCTTGCATAACGTGCAACCCAATAGCCAATGGCACGGTGCTTGAGCATCTTGCCAAAGACCGTAAGGAATACCGTGACAAACGCCGTCAGCACCAAGAACAATACGAGCGTGATGCCACCGCCGGTAACAAGCGCCTCAATAGCCGTAGGACGGTAGTAGTAGCTATACATACCGACAGAGGCAATGGTGCCAAAGACGAACGTCAGAATCCAGGTGACAACGTTGGAAACCAGGCCCGTCAAAAACTCGGGAAGGAACGAAGCGCAGAACAGCTTGGTCTTGTTGTGCTTAAACGCCGCCCAGACCTTGTCGAGCGAAAACGCGCTCTCCACACGACCGGTCACCGCAAAGTGCATCACGGCGATATCGGCAAACATCTTAAAGAAGACCCCCAGGACCGCCGTGGCAATCATAGCCAGGACAAGCAGGCCAAGCGAGCCAAACAGCGCAGCCTCGAGCGCATAAGAGCCGTAATACGAATACGAGCCCGCGGCGCCAATTACCACGCTCTCCACCAGCGAAAGCACTACGCCGATAACGGGAATGGCAGCGATAACCTCGAGCACGACCGAAATAACGCTCGAAAAGACTCCGAGACCAAACGACGTGGAACGCATGAGTGGACGGTCCATGCCGTCATCGACCTTGAGCGAAAGATCACGGCCCCACTCAATACCAAAGCCGGAACCGCACACGCTCGCAATGCAAGCTGCCAAAAAGCCGATGGCAGCTGCAATACCGCCGATAACGGGAATAAACAGCACGAGTACCGACACAACGCAAATCAGCGCCGGCAAAAAGGCAATCTGGCACACGCGCTGCAGCACGCCCGGAGTCTTGGTCATATCCTCAAACGCCTGAGCCACACAGCCCTTGGACGCATTCGCCACGGGCGGTTGCGGAACAAACTGCTGGGGCTGACCCTGAGGGGCAGAGGCTGCGGCACCGGCATTGGGGGCACCACACGCGCCGCAGAACTTGTCGTTATCGCCCATGGGGGCACCACACTGCGAACAGAACATCGAGATCATCCCTTCGTATCTTGAGCGAATCATCTGGATCGCAAACGATGTCTTTAGCATCATTATCACCCAATGTGGGGACAAATGCTCCAACATGACGTATTTGCAACGCGCAGGGCGCTATTCGATTGTTTGATGAGCTCGACCGCGTTAGTTCGTTCCGCGGAAGCCCTTGCCGACGATCTCGGAGCTGTCGACGATCGTGATAAAGGCACCCGGATCGACCTCGCGCGCATAACGGCGCAGCTGCACGGCCTCGCGACGGCTCAGCACGCTCATAATCACCGTCACGCACTTGCCCGAGAAGGCACCGTAGCCGCGGCTGATGGTCGCCGTGCGGTTGAGATGCTTGACGATAAACTCCTCGACCTTAAGGGGCTCGGAGCAAATGACCGTGCAGACTTTACGCAGGTGGATGCTCTCGATGGCTTTGTCGACCACAAGCGTCTTGGCAAACAGGCCGAGCACGCAATACAGACCGACGCGCGGGCCGTACAAGAAGGCCGCGATGGTCACGATGCCGATATCGACCAGCAGCAGCGCACGGCCGATCTCAAGCGTCGTGCGGCGTTTGAGAATCATGGCGAGGATGTCCGTGCCGCCCGTCGAGGCACCAATATCAAAGACGATGGCGCTGCCGAGCGCCGGCAGAATCACGGCAAAGCACAGGTCGAGCCACATATCGCCCGTCATCGAGACATCGGTCGGAATAAAGAGCTCAAACAGCGAAACATAGGCGGACAGCGCAAACGAGGCAAAGACACTCCACAGGATTGCCTTGCGCTCCAAAAAGATAAAGCCCAGGATGACGAGCACCGCATTGATAATCCACATAAAGACGCCGACGGGCAGGGTCGGGAACAGCGTGGACAGAATGACCGACACGCCCGAGGTGCCGCCAAAAGCAAAGTGATTAGGGGTTTTAAACGCGACGATGGCAAAGGCCGTGAGGATCAGGCCCAAATTGAGCTCGGCAAAAAAGCGCGGAAAGCCCGGCTCCTGGCTGCGCTTGCGACCAGCGCGCTCGCCCCGCTCGATATCGGTGCGATCGACCACGCGCTCCATCGGCACTACGGGAGGACGATGCATCTCCTCGGCAGCACGCGATGCCGCCTCTGCCGCGGCGGCCTCAATCGCCCATGCCTTGCTTTCTGTTTCGTGCTCGTCAGCCATTACGGCAACCCCTCGTTAACAATTTGGAAACAATGCGCCCATTAGGGTAACGCGGAACGCGACGATTGCAACCCCTAGTTAGACGAGCGGTATGCCTACATCGGGGGGCATACAAATAACGGCCGGCCACGCTTTTGCTTGCGCGGTCGGCCGTTTAACGTTTTCGCAGATAAAACCTGCCAAAACAAACCTGTCCCTTTTTGGAAGGTTACTCGTGCTGGCTGGTGCGGTGCTCGTACTCCTCGGGGGTGATGACGTCCTCGATGCGCAGGTTGACGCCCGCCACCTCAAGGCCAGTCATCGCGGCCAGACGCTCGGTCACGCGCGCCTTAACGTCGTCGAAAATCGCGGGCGCATAGGCGCCGTACTCGATGATGACAGAGATGTTGACGACCACACGATTGTCATCGGTGACCTCGACCGTCACGCCCTTGGTCAGATTCTCGGCACCAAACTGCTCCTGCACAAAGTGCATGAGGTTACCCTTCATGCCCAGAACGTGCGGAACCTCGCGAGTGGCCATGGCAACGATCTTCTCGATCACACCGTTGGAATAGGTCAGCGAGTCCTCGGACTCGTCCGCCTCCTCGTCGTCCTCATCCTCATCGGACTCGACCTCGACAAGAGCCTCGTCCTCGAGCGTCACATCCTCGGCTTCGGCGACGACCGCCTCGTTCTCCTCGAGCTCGGTATCGGCCACATCGACCTTCGTATTAAAAGCCATGGTTCCTCCTTATGCCTGCCGCGGATGCGACAGTCGAATACATATTAGCGGCCACTAAACAGACGGCCGAAGAAGTTGACGATCCCGTTCTCGCCGTCGCGAATCTGGCCGATCACAGCGCCGATCAGCACGAAGAATGCAATGACAAGCGTATCCCACAGGCCGAGCGTGAGCACCAACACGGCGAGGATAAAGCCAGCGACGGCGCCGAGCGTGGTGTTGGGATGACGCACAGCATAGCTCCAGATGGCAGCGCCCGTACCCTTGATGAGACCTATAGCCTCGTCAAAATCCGCGGCTGCCGCATCTTGCAACTCGGTTGCCTCTGCTTTGGAATCAACAGGTTCGCTCGCCGGCGTGGCGCTCTGATCAATCGTCAGGCGCGGCGTACGAGCGGTCTTATCTTGATTGGTATCACTCACCGGAAACCTCCACGGTCTGGACGGTAGTCTTGGACGGCAAAAAACGGACGCGCGCGGTCGTACCCGGCGTGCCGAGCATGGTGTCGCAAGCTTCCTCGATGCGCTGTTGCATCGCGGTAGCCAGAGATGCCACGTCCTTATCGTCAAGCGCGATAGCCTCGACCTTAAAACGGACATGCGAATCGTCGGAACCTTGGACGCGGGCCTCGACATGCTCGATCATCACGCGATCGTCGCGCTCTGCAGCAGCCCTGGCGCACGAAGAAAGCGCCGCGAGCGTGACCTCGATATTGCGCTCCCCCGCCGGATGCACGCAGGACGGCTCACGACGGGCAAACATCAGGCGGAAGAAGCCCACCAGCACGCCAAGCGCCACAACGCCGGCACACGCCGTCACGACAATGCGCGGCATGGGGTCGCGCATCAGCAGCATAAAGCGATACGTATACGGCCCCCAAAACTGGCAGACAAGCGTACCCAGCGCCACGATGGCGGCGGCAAGATACACGATCGCTAGGGCTCGTTTGAGTACGCGCACGTGGCGCTCCCTTCAAATCTCGGCTCTCGAAATGCAAAACGGTTCGCATCATTATAAAAGAGCCGGGTCCGGTGCTCTACGCACGCGGATCCGGCTCATCTATTCCACGAGGCTTGCATGCTCGCTTCATTATGCCCAGATATGCACGGCTCAATCCGTGCGGGCGCTACTCCTCCTCCAGGGCAGCGATGACCTCGTCGGTCATGTCCATGGTGCTGTAGACATCCTGGACGTCGTCGAGCTCCTCAAGACGGTCGATCAGGCGCTGAACCTTCTTGGCGTCGGCGCCGGAGACCTCGGTCGGGGTGGTCGGGACCATGGTGGTCTCGGAGCCCTTGACCTGGACGCCCTGCTCCTCGAGCGCCTTGGAGACAGCCATGACCTCGTTGGCAGTAGTCCAGACGATCCACTCCTCGCCGGCGTCCTCGTAGTCCTCGCCACCGGCCTCGGCGATGGCCATCATGAACTCATCCTCGTCACCGGCAGCACCGTTGGCGATCATGGTCTCCTTCTTGGCGTTCTCGTCCAGGATCTCCTTGGCGACGACGATCTGGCCCTTGCGCTCAAACTGGAAGGCGACGGAACCGGAGGTGCCCAGGTTGCCACCAGCGTGGGAGAAGGCGGAACGGACATCAGCGGCGGTACGGTTGCGGTTGTCGGTCAGGCAGTCGACGTAGACGGCGACACCGGCGGGACCGTAGCCCTCGTACACGATGTTCTCGTAGACGGCGGCGTCAGCACCCGAACCAAAAGCCTTGTCGATAGCGGACTTGATCTTGTCCTTAGGCATGGACTGAGCCTTGGCCTTGGCAACGGCAGCGGCGAGGCTGGCGTTGTTCTCGGGCAGCGGGTCACCGCCGAGACGGGCAGCAACGGTGATGTTGCGGCTGAGCTTGGAGAAGAGGGCGGAACGCTTGGCGTCCTGCGCGCCCTTACGATGCTTGGTTGTGGCCCACTTAGAGTGTCCGGACATACGTGTCTCCTATCGGTTTCGACCTAAAGCCCAGCGCAGATGCTCGGGCAATATAAACAAACGTCGTTATGATATACCTACTGGCCTGCGAGATAAACCCCAAAATGAAGGCGTCGTGATGATGGCCCCTTTGGTGCAAAGAAACCTGACCCCAATGCACCAAGTTAGGACCAGAGGAAGTCGCTGCGGGTGACGGTGGCGCCGATGGCGAAGGGCATGCAGGCGATGACCGGATACAGGTAGCGCATGTAGGTCGAGCCGTTGCACGGACCAATCAGGCACACGGCGAGCACGCCCAACAGCGGCACCCAGATCGCCAGCGCACGCCATGAATGACGACGCAGCAGGTAGACCACCACGGCGATCATGATCCACACATAGGTGGCCGAGCTCATGGTGAGCGAAATAAACGGGATGCGCTGCACCGCCACACGGTACAGATTGATCAGGTGGTCGCACCAGCGCACCACGTTGCTGTCAACCGGATGGAAGTCGAAGTACTTGAGGTTGTCGGGACGCGCCATGATCTCGGCACTACGCGCCGTGCTGTAGACCCAGGCATCGCGCGCGCTCGGATAAAAGTAGCCGTAATAGTTATTGATGAGCGCCGAGATATAGCACTCGGGATCCTTTTTGAACATCTGCGCCCAGACCTCAAAATAGGCCTTGATGTCCTCCTGCGAGGCGTACTCGTTAAAGCAGTTCTTGACGGCATCCGACTTATCCGGGTTGTAGCGGCGGCCCAGGTTCTCGTACTTGAGCACACGGTCGATCACGGCACGCTCTTCGTCGGTCACCAAGCCGTCGCAAGGAGCCTCCACGATGGTGCCGTCCTCCTTAACCGTGGGGTTGACGCCCGAGTTGAGGCCGTCGTGTTTTTGGACGAAACGAGCCGTCTGCTGGAACGGAATCGAGAGGATTTCGCGCTTGGAACCAGGCGTGATATCGTGCGCCGGCATAAAGACCTTGGTGAAGTACATATTAGAGGCAAGGCAGAGCGCGAGCACCGCGAGAACGCCAACCCAGCGGAAACGCGGCGTGGCGCATGAGACCGCGGTGCCCGTCTGCTTAGCCGCACGACGGGCGACATGTACATCCCATGCGCAAAACGCCGCCGCAATCACGCAGGCCGCCAACGGAAAGACCAGACCGCCATTGCGCAAAAACGTGGAACCCATGGCAGCCAGCGCAAGCAACAGCCAGTCGTGGCGCGCAAAGAGCACGGGCCTCTGTTCGCCCGCACGCTCGGCATTGGCATCACGACGGGGCAAGCCACATGCCACGAGCTTGACGGTCTGTACCAGCAGCACCAAAAACGCGTCGGCAAAGAGCACGTCTTTGGTGAGCAACACCGCGTAGTTAGAGAACATCGGCATAAACGCAAAGAACAGCAGGATCGCACCGCGAACCGGCAGGCTCACGCCCAGTTTGCGCAGCGACGAAATGGAATAGGCCATGCAGGCAGCCGTGACAACAAATTGAGCGCAGGTATAGATGATGAGGCCCGCGTTAGCGCTGTTGAACAGCGAAAGCCCCAGCTGAACGCACGAGCCGATAATGGCCGTGTGCACTACGGGATGATGCCCGTTGAGCAGCACGTTGGGGTTGAGTAGGCGCAGATAGTCGCTCGTGCCATTGGGATAGTTGAACCACTGGCGAATCTGCGCACCCGTATCTCCCATAAAAAGCCCGGGCAGCGAAGCGACGAGCGTGGGCGCCCAGGCGATCATAAGCACCAGGAAGGGCCCGGCAAAGGGATGGACCGAGAGCACGGCGTGAGTCACACGCCATACGCGGCCAAAGTGCGCCTCGGAAAACGGAATGCGCCGAGAGCTCAGCCAATCTAGACACTCAAAGGCAAGGTAGAAGGCAACGACCGCCAAGAGCATCCAGCCCGCGCCGCCAATCCAGGCGCAGATGATGCGGGCCTTGTCGCCAAGAACAATCTCGGCCGAGTCGGTGAGGTCGTAGCTGCGGCCGAACACCATGCAGATGGCGAAAAACAGCGACGGCAGAATGATCGACGGACGCCAGGTGTCGCCACGGCCAAAGAACACGTAGCGAAACGGCAAGGTGAGCAAGCAGGCAAGCGCAAGCAGCATGACCGCGTCGGTGTGGCCGGCAAACGAGAGAAGCACCTCGTAGCACACGTACAGCATGCCAGAGGCTTTGGGGTCAATCGCCAAGACTGCGTTGCTCGACACCGGGGCGGGATCGATGGAAAACGCCGTGGTCGCCAACAACGCGAGCAGAAATGCGATGAGCGTCTGCTTGGCGGGGTAGCGCTTAAACCAGACGATGCGGGCAGCGTCGCGCGCAGCCGTTGTGGAGAGATCGGAATCCTTCACAGTCCAAAGAGCCTTTCTAGAAACCTATCAAACTCGGCAAAACCACCACAAAGGTGCCTGTCCCTTTTGTGGTGGTTAGGCGTCGAGGTAGATGCGCTGGGGGCGATTGCGATGTCGGGCGAAGATGACGAGCGCCAGGCCGGCGATCACGAGCGGAAGGCTCAGCAGCTGACCCATCGTGATGACGCCGCCCAGCAGATAGCCAAGCTGGGCGTCGGGCACGCGCACGAACTCGACGAGGAAGCGGACGATGCCGTATCCCATCACGAACACGCCCATAAACGTACCCTGGGGCAGCAGCGGCTTTTTGCGGCTGAGCACCTGAAGAATGCAGAAGAGCACGATGCCCTCAAGAAATGCCTCGTAGAGTTGGGAGGGGTGACGCGGCATATCGCCCGCAGTCCCGCCAAAGACCACACCCCAGGGCAGATCGGTCGGCTTGCCCCACAGCTCACCGTTGACAAAGTTGGCACAACGGCCCAGGCACAAGGCCAGCGGCGCGCCTATGACGGCAAGGTCTGCCAAAGTCCATGCGTCGAGCTTATACATGCGGCACACGATGATGCCGCCGATAATGCCGCCCACCAAACCGCCATGGAAGCTCATGCCGCCCTCATTGGTGGCAAAGATCTCGAGCGGGTGCGCCCAGTAGTAGCCATCACCGTAAAAGACGACGTAGAACAGGCGCGCACCGATAATGAGGCCAAAGACCACGCCGACCACGACACTCGTCAGGTCGTCAATCGTGATGTTAAAACCCCAGCGACGCTGCGTGCGGTACATGACGACCGCCGTGAGCAGGGCGCCGACCACATAGGCCAAGCCGTACCAGTAGATGGTGATGGGCCCCGCCGAAATCGCGACGGGATCAAGCATATGGTAGAGGTCGTTGAGCATGTCGATCCCCTCTCCCTACATACAAATGCGGCCGCGGGCCTTACGCTCGCAGCCGCATATTTGGGCGTAACATCTATGCGGAGTTTGCCGTCCGCAGCTTTCGCATCTTAGAACGGCGCGTACTCGTCGTACAGGTCGTCGGTCTCGCCGGAGGCATTGACCTGCTCGACACGGGTAACGCCGGGCACATGCTCCTTCAGGATGCGCTCAATACCCATGGACAGGGTCAGCGAGCTCATGGGGCAGCCGGCGCAAGCGCCCTGCAGCTCCAGTTTGACGACGCCCTCGTCGTCAACGCCCACATACTCCATATCGCCGCCGTCGGCCTGCAGGTTGGGGCGAATCTCTTCAAGAACCTTCTTAAGCAGCTCTTCGTTAACAGCCACAGGGGCTCCTTTCTCACAATTACGCGGGCGCGCCCGCGGACAGAAGCTATGTTACTACAGCCGTGTACCCGCTCACGAGCCGTCCATGCGCGCAGACGCGACTTTCACGAGTAGTCAATTTGGGACGGGGATCTTTTAGCTGCCTGTTGTTACCAGCTGGCATTGCCACGCGCTACTGCTGAGCCTGCCCCTCGGTGCCGATGTGAACATCGACGATAACCTGGCGGTAGCTAATACCGCAGGAGTCGAGAATGCGGCGGCTGATGCGGCCGTCGTCGGTGTCGGCGTACTTGTTGTCCAGGTAGACAACCTCGCCCACACCCACCTGCGCCAAAATCTTGGCGCAGTCGTGGCACGGGAACAGCGTGACGTAGACCGTGGAACCCTCGAGGTCCTTGAGCGAGCCACGGTAGTTGAGCACGGCGTTGGCCTCGGCATGGACCACGTAGTTGTGCTTGTCCTGCAGCGGGTCGTCGCTCGTACCCCACGGGAAAAAGTCGTCGTTGAGCGCCGAGGGCGTACCGTTGTAGCCCACCGAAAGGATACGGTGGTTGGTGCTGGCGATGCACGCACCCACCTGCGTGTTGGGGTCCTTGCTGCGGCGCTGTGCGGCGATGGCCACGCTCATAAAGAACTCGTCCCAGCTAATGACGTCCAGGCGCTTGCCTGACGAAGTTTGATGAAGATCGTCCGACATGGCAGACACCTCCGTAATCGCAATAGTTTGACCCATTGTAGCAGGTGAAAGGTTGGGGCGTTTGTCCCACCGGCGCCCTCACTTTTACACGCGGCGGGGCTTTTGGTTGATGCGATAGAGCTCGGCCAGTCCTCGCAACGTCAGCGCGTCGTCGACCGTCAGACCGTGACCGACCAGCGACGCGAGTGCCTCGGCATCGTCGCCGGTAATGACGATGGGCACATCGCCCTCCCCCGCGGCCTTGGTCGCGCGCATCTCGGCGAGCACCATGTCGAGCATGCCGTCGATGCGGGCTACCTCGCCCAGAACCACGCCCGAGCGCATGGCCTCACGCGTGTTGCGGCCGATGACGTGCGTCGGCGCCGAGGGCTCAACCTGAGGCAGGCGCGCCGCGGCTGCCGAGAGCGAACGGGCGCCGAGAGCCAGCCCCGGCGCGATAACGCCGCCGACAAAGGTGCCGTGCGCGTCGATGACCTCGATATTGGTCGTGGTGCCCAGGTCGATCACGATGCACGGAGAGCCGTAGACGGCACGGGCCGCCACGGCGTCGGCGATGCGGTCGGGACCGATCTCGGCCGGATCGTCGTAGTGCACGGGCATACCGGTCTTAAGTCCCGGCCCCACCGTGAGTACGCGCCCCGTGCAGGTACGGGAGAGCGCCGCCTTCCACGGGCGTTCGAGCGCCGGGACCACACAGCTCAGCACGGCCGCCGCGGGAACGAGCACACCCGGCATGCCCGCATCGGCGGCAAGTGCGCCCATGACCTGCGTGAGCCTCATGCGCGCCTCGTCGGCTGTGATGCTCGACGGCGTCGTGATCTCGCACGTCGCAAGCGGGCATTCCTGTGCCGCGGCCGAATCCTCGGCAAACAGGCCAAAGCGAATGAACGTGTTGCCCACGTCGACCGTCAATATATATGCGCACCCATTAAGCATCGTCGGCGCTCCTTTCGTCTGCCCAGCAGTATATCCCGTAGGTAAGGTGGCTAATATTGGGATGATTTTTCTGGGACGGGGATTATAAAATCATTAGGCACACAATGATTTTTTAATCCCCGTCCCAGAAAAATCATCGCCTGGGGTAGTCAAAAAAGCCCCATCCCAATCTAGCTGCCTTGCGGCTATACTGGTGCGCGGCCGCCGCGCGAGCTCACGCGGCGGCCCTTGGTAACCCGACTTCCCGCGCCGTATCCGTAGCGGCGCTCCCGGGGGAAGCGGATATACGCAAAGGAGTTCTATATGAGCAATCCCTCGAACCGCGCTTCGATGCGCGGGCAACTCACGCTGCGCGGTGTCGTCATCGGCGTCCTTGGCTGCGTGATCATCACGGCAAGCTCGGCCTACACCGCCCTCAAGATGGGCGCACTCCCCTGGCCGATCGTCTTCGCTGCCGTCATCTCGCTGTTCTTCCTTAAGCTCATGGGCAACGCCAGCCTCAACGAGGCAAACGTCACCCACACCATCATGTCCGCGGGCGCCATGGTCGCCGGCGGTCTGGCGTTTACCATCCCGGGCGCCTGGATGCTGGGCTATGCCGACCAGATCAGCTGGCTCGACATGTTTATCGTGGCACTCGCCGGCACCATCCTGGGCCTGTTCGCCACGGCACTCATCCACCGTCACTTTATCGTGGACGCCGCACTGGAGTTCCCCACCGGCAACGCCGCAGCCCAGACCCTGCGCGCGACCGAGGCTGGCGGCAAGACCGGCAAACAGCTCTTTGGCTCCATGGCCCTCGCCGGCATCTATAGCGTGTTGCGCGATGCCCTGGGCGTGGTGCCCAGCATGCTGTGCACGCTCAATATCCCCGGCGTGACCTTTGCCATCTACAACTCGCCCATGCTGCTCTCCATCGGCTTTTTGGTGGGCTTTGCCCCTGTCGCCTGCTGGTTTGCCGGCGCACTGCTGGGCAACTTTGGCATCATCGTCGGCGGCACCGCCGCCGGTCTCTTTGACGTCGTAACTGCCCAGGGCATCGTCAAGTCGCTGGGTATGGGCCTCATGATGGGCTTTGGCGTCGCCGTCGTCCTTAAGGACATCCTTCCTCAGGTCGTCGGCATCGTCCGTGGCCTAGCCGCCGACGGCTCCACCGACACCGACGAGCAGTCGCTTATCTCGGGCTCCCTCAAGCTCGACGCCGGAATCATCGCTCTGGGCACCGCCGCCATCGCCGTTGTCGTTGCCATCGCACTCGACCTCGGCCCCGTTCCGGCCGTCATCGTGACGCTCTTCACCTTTGTAACCACTATCATGAGCGCGCAGAGCTGCGGCCAGACGGGCATCGATCCCATGGAGATCTTTGGCCTCATCGTCATGCTCATCGTGGCAGCCTTTGCACAGATCGCGCAGGTCAAGCTGTTCTTTATCGCCGGCATCGTGGCCGTGGCTTGCGGCCTTGCGGGCGACGTCATGAACGACTTTAAGGCCGGCGCCGTGCTGGGCACCAACCCGCGCGCGCAGTGGATTGGCCAGGCCATCGGCGGCATCGTGGGCGCCCTGGTCGCCGCCGCCGTCATGGTCGCGCTCGTCACCGCTTATGGTCCGGACGCCTTTGGCCCCGACAAGAGCTTCGTTGCCGCGCAGGCAAGCGTAGTTGCCACCATGGTCTCGGGCATCCCGAGCGTGCCGTGGTTCGCAGGCGGCTTTATCGCCGGTATCGTCATGTATTGGCTTGGCATACTCGCCGCCTGCCATGATGATCGGCTTGGGCGTGTACCTGCCGTTCTACATGTCGCTCACGGCCTTCTTGGGCTCCTGCGTCAAGCTCGCCTACGACAAGTGGGCCGCGCACCGCGACGCCCAGGCCGGTCTTTCTGACGAAGAGAAGGCTGCCAAAGACGCTGCCTTCCAGGAGCAAGGTCTGGTCGTCGCCAGCGGCCTGCTCGGCGGCGAGTCCATCGTCGGCGTTATCCTGGCGTTTGTCTCCGTGGGCTTAAGCCTGCTGGGCTAAGTCGAGCAGCTGCTCGACAGCAACCATATTGCCTACGATTTGCCCGGTCGGTAGCTTTCCAGGCTACCGACCGGGCTTTTTGATACCAACGCAAAGAAAGGCCGGCGCGCTGCATTTAACAGCGCGCCGGCCTTATCGTTTGGCTATCGAGACGGTCCCGCTATGAACCGAAGTTCGTTTGCAGAATCTACGCCCGAAACGCTACATCTGCTTGCGACGACGATCGCTCAGCGTCACACCAGCGGCCACGAGGGTGATACCGCCGATGACGAACACCTCGCCCGCAAGAGCGGAATTGTCGCCAGTTTGGGCGAGCGCGGCCGACGTTGCCTTCTTCTTGGCGACAGGAGCCTTTGCAGCAGCCTGCGCAACCTGAGGCTTGGCCTGCGGCTCAGCCTTGGGATGATACTTGTCGTACTCGGCCTGCGCGGCAGCCAGGGCATCCTTGGCATCGCCAAGCTCGGCAAGCGCGGCGGCATAGGCGTCGTTGGCATCGGACAGCTTGGCATCGGCATCGCTCAGAGCAGCCTTGAGGCCAGCGGCGGCATCGACGGCGGCCTTATAGCGAGCGTAGGCAGCGTTCAGCT
Source organism: uncultured Collinsella sp. (assembly GCA_900540995.1). GTDB lineage: Bacteria > Actinomycetota > Coriobacteriia > Coriobacteriales > Coriobacteriaceae > Collinsella. Next base: position 113,887 of record UQHO01000001.1, read on the forward strand.
TAACCAGCTTCTCGTTGCCCGTCGTGCCCGCGGCAAGGGATGCCTTATGGTCGACAGCCTCAAGATCGGCCTTGAGTGCCTCATCGCTGGCAAGCTCGGCCTTGGCCTTGACGATCTCGAAGTTCGCATCGACGACGGCTTCGTTGGCGGCCTCGAGCTGCTTCTGGGCATCGGCGACACCGGCGACGGCAGCGTCATAGGCGGTCTTGGCGTCGTCGACCGCCTTCTGGGCACCGGCGAAGCGCTCGAAGGCCTTGTTTGCGGTGGCAAGCTCGTCCTCGGCGGCCTTGGCCTTCGCCTGTGCGTCGGACAGGGTCTGCGTCTTGGCGGCAACTGCCTGCTTGGCGCCCGAAAGAGCGGTCGCGGCGTGCACATCTGCGGCCTGAGCCTTGTCAACGCCAGCCTGGGCAGTGTCGTCGGCCTTCTTGGCATCGTTAAGCGTGCCCTGCTTGTTCGCAAGATCCGTCTTGGCGGCATCGCACTTGGCGGCAAGGTCCTTGACCGAAGCGGTAGCGTTGTCATACGCCTCGTTGGCCTTGTCGGATTTTGCCTTGGCAGCATCGCAGGCGCTGCGAGCCTTCGCCTTGTGAGCAGCGGCATCGGCTGCCTTCTTCTTGCTGTCAGCAAGCGTGGCGTTTGCCTTGTCGAGGGCCGCCTGGGCAGTAGCGGCCTTGCTCTTGGCGGCATCGAGCTTGGCCTGAGGCGTCTTGACGTCGATGCCCTTCAACTTGGCTTCGGCAGCGTCGTAGGCCGATTTGGCCGCGGCGGTAGCAGACTTAGCCTGCTCGTATTCGCCCTTCGCGGCGTTCATGTCCGTGTTGGCAGCGGCGAGGGCATTCTGCGCAGCGGCTTGCTTGCTTGCAGCGTCTTGATACGAGGCATTGGCAGTGGTGAGAGTCTGCTTTGCCTTGGAAAGCTTATCCTGCAACTGCTTGAGCTGTGCCTTCTGCTCCTGCGTGCCGCCGGCGTTGTAAGCGGAGTCGATGTAGTCGTTCATGAGCTTTTTAAACTCGGAAACCGTGAAATCGGCCTGATCGCTATAGCAACTGTAATCGAAGGCAGTTACCTCGGAATCGGCGCCCTTGCCGCTACCGGTTGCGATACCGATAGCCGTCATGCCGGAGTAGATGATGCTGAGATAGTGCCCGCACTCAGCGTCGACGTCTTCGTAGTTATCGGAGATATAAAAGAGATCATACCGATGACTGTCGAGATCATCGCCGTACTGCTCAACATACTTATCGAATGTCTGCTTCTCTTGGGTGTAGAGACCGGTGTATGGCCATCCAAGCGTGTCCTCGGTCTCGCCTCCGGTGTACGCGCCACCCCCACCTGCAAGGTTCTCGGCGTTATCAAAGTAGCAATGGGAATGCAGCAACCTGTAGTTGTGCTTCTGATATTGGGAGGAATACGATGCGTTGAGGGCCGCTGCTGCCGTCATACGGAGGCTGACGCAAAGCTCTGACTGCCCATTTGCCTTGCGGAGGTTATTCTGGGTATCAAGATAGGTCAAAGCATTGCGCAGCTGCTCAAGAGAGAGTGGGTTGGTATTGCGGGACATGTCCTGATCGACGTAGCTGTCATACCACGGCTCCTTATCGGAAGCGCCCGTGAGCATGGACTGGGCATCCCTTGCATTCGCCTGTTGCTGAGCGCTAAATCCGCTGCCGGTGCTGATATGGGCCATAAAGCCAACGATACCCTGATTGATGACGTTTTGGTCGACGGTCATATTGGCCTTGAGGTCGATAATCTGTTTGTTGAGCTTCTCGACCTCAGCGTTGGCTGCATCATATGCTTTCTCGGCACTCTTAGTTTCGGCCGATGCCGCATCCCACTCGCTACGCTTCTGCTGGCAGACCTCGACGAGTCGGTCGTACGCGGTCTTCTTGTCGGCCTCGGTCTGCTGGGCCTGCTCGTATGCCGTCTTCGCGGCGTCACGCTTACTGGCCGCGTCCTTGTACTCCTTGTTTGCCGCATCGTATGCAGACCGGGCAGATGCCACAGCAGCGTTGGCGGCGTTGGCCTTCTCCTGCGCGGCAACGACGGCAGCCTGGGCGGCCTGCAGATTTGTCTGTGCGGTGGCGTCGGCATCCGTCGCGGCATTGAGCTCCCTCTGCGCGGTCTTGAGCTCACCAGCAGCAGCGTTCTTGGCGGCCTCAAGCGCACTCAGGTCAACACCCGTACCCGAGACGGCAGCATCGAGCGCGGCCTGCGCCTGGTTGAACTTCTGCTGGGCGTTATCGCGCGCGGTGGTTGCGGCTGCGAGAGCAGCGGCAGTCTCCTGCTTCTTGGCCTGGGCAGTCGTCAAAGCTGCCTCGGTATTCTGCTTTTCCTGCTGGGCGCTGGCCTCGGCAGCCTTGGCCTGGTCCAGATTGTCCTGTGCAGTAGTAACGGCCTTATTGGCGTCATCGAGCTTTGCCTGCGCGTCCTCGACGGCCTTCTTGGCGGCCTCGTACTCGTCCATACCCATGGCCTCGAGCTTGGCCTGGGCATCATCGAGGGCCTTCTTGGCCTCATCCTGCTTTGCCTTGGCGTCCTTGAGCGCCTGGGTCTTATCCTCGACACTCTTGTTGGCCTGTTCGAGCTGATCGTTCAGGTCGCCCAGCTTCTTCTGCTGCTGCTCGGTCTTTTCGACGGCTGCCTTAAGTTCGTCGATCTTCTCCTGAAGCGCGGCTACCTCGGCCTCGTTCTGCTCGGCGGCGTTATCGGTCACGGTCTGCGAGGCCTGATTCTTTTGCTGCTGCGCCTGCTTTTGAGACTGGCCTGCCGCGTCGGCCTTCTTTTGGGCGGCATCGTAGGCGGCCTGAGCGTCCTTGAGCTGCTTTGCCGACTCCTCGGCCAACTGGGCGGCTGTCTTTGCGGTTGCCTGGCTACCGGCGACGACAGCGCTCTCGATAGCGCTGTCGCCCTTCGCGACAGCACCGTTGTCGGCTGCCGGCGCGGCGATTGCCGCCAGCGGCGACATGAGCGGCTGAGCGATGAGGCCCGCCGTCAAAACAGTTGCGACGGCACGGTTGGCAACGCCTTTGACGTTGACGGCCTTGGCCCGAGGCTCAAAGTGCTGTGGACTATAGTTTGCCATGGCTTTCTCCCTTTGATACGGATGTATCCATACGTATCAAACGGTAGCTGTCGATTTTTGAATTCTGTTGCGCAACATTGGCGACCAGCAAATTTTTTGAAATTCATGCTCCTGTGCTTCACAATTTCGTCACATTTGAAGGAGCTGGTGCATCATATTTTCGCGTGATGGAATTGAGCCTGTGATTTGCATTTGCTCCCGCGTCATCCGTCCTATCGGATTCCGCATCGAGCAGGCACCCCGCCCGCCGCGGTGTAGAGTATGGGCGACGGGCGAGATATGCGGCCCGTGCCAGAACGAGGTGAACATGGAACTCGATAGACAACAGCTCAAGCGACTGCGTGAACGCCATCACCGGCGCCATGGCATCCGCCCTGCCCATAGTGAGGCTGCCGAACAGGCTGGTCGCTTTTTAAAGCGCGCATTCAACATTCGCGAGGGTCGCGCGCCCTACCACGTGATTCGCAAGCGCTTTGTAAACGGGGCACGCCTGACCGGCTCTCACCTATGCATCCTCATCATCGCCATGCTCATCGCGAGCATCGGTCTCGATATCGACTCGGACATCGCCATTGTAGGTGCCATGCTCATCTGCCCGCTTATGGGCTCGGTCCTTGCCATGGCATACGGCATCGCCACGCTCGACCGCGAGATTACCCTTGAGGCCGTCGCGAGCTTGGCTCTACAGATGGCCTTTTGCCTGGTCACGTCCACGTTGTACTTTAAGCTCTCGCCCCTTGGCACCACCACGGCCGCTATCCTTGACAATTCGACACCGACTGTGTGGGACCTTGCCGTCGCGCTCGCGGGCGGCTTTGCGGGCGGCCTGGGCAACTCGCGCGACCAGGAACCTGCCACGCTCATCGCCGGCGTGGCCGTGGCGACCGCGCTCATGCCGCCCCTGTGCGCGGCGGGCTATGGCATCGCCATCGCAAGCGGGTCGCTGTTTCTCTCGGCCCTCTACGAGTTTGGCATCAACGTTGTCTTTATCGCGCTGGCTGCCGAAGCCGTGCTGCTTCTTTTGCGCGTGCCGCTCAAGCGCGACCTCAACGGCGACGGCATTGTGACCGCCGAAGAAGATGCCGAGGTCGACGAGCTGTCACGCAAGGTGCGCCGCCGCATCATTGTGGGCACGGTAGTCTTTGCCATCCCCTGCATCGTTATGACAGCGGGGTCTATTGGCTCGGCGCAGGCCGGCGTGCAGGACGGCTACGGCGTCACCGAAACCACGCGCGAGCTTGCGGCGGTGCTGCCAGGCTTTAAGGATTACACCGTCGCCGTCGAGACCTCGGCCACCGAAGGGGACGAGGGAGGCATTGTAGAGCGCGAAATCGTCGCCCATGTGACAACGAGCGAGGCGCTCGGGACGCACGACCGCCACGTCGCCCGCAAGCTCATCGACCTCAATGTGCCCGAGCTCGATCGCGTGGAATTTGACGTAAAGTGATGCGGAGCGCGGCCCTACAGCTCGTACTTGTACACGCGGTAGATGTACTTTTCGGCTTCCATCTCGTAGGTGGCGATGGGCAGACCGTAGCGATCGTACTCGGTGAAGGTCTTGGCCTGACCCGATGCCACGAGCATGCTGTTCGAATTGCCGACGCGCTGCGCACTGCTAACGTAGCCCGAGAACGGCACCGCAATCTGGTCTTCGAGCTCGTAGGTGCGTGCCACCTCGTCCACCGTAAAGATGCGCCCAAACGAACGCGAGCCGCGGCTGTAGTCGGTCACCACCGCGGCGCCCAGCTGGCCCCAGTCGAACTTGGGATAGCTTTCGGCCGCACCAAAGTTGTTGTCGTACAGCAGCACCTGGTAGCGACCGGTCGTTGCCGTGTCAGAACTCGGCAGATACGTCACGCTGTGCTGGCCCGCGTCGAGCGAAAAATCGCCTTGGGCCTGCAGCAATTTGCCCTCAAAGCCCGAGCCAGCCCAAAAATCGGGCAAGCCCACGGAAGGCTGTAGCAAGGTCATTTGCGCAACATATGTCCAGCAAAAAACGGGTGGTAGCCGGTAATGGCCACCACCGTTTGTCTCATATCTAGCCCAAAGCAGGCCAGTTACTTCTTAATGCCGCGTCCCAGACGCTCGGCGACCGACGCAACGGCCTCTTCGCTGGCCGGCCCGCAGCTCACGCAGCCGTCATGGGCACGCATCTGGCCGGTGACCTCGTCCATCGCGAGCGGCGCCACCTTCTCGAGCTTAAAGCCCTTGCCAGCGCGCATGTTCTCCTTGGCCACGCTGATCATGAGCTTAATGCGGTTGAGCTGGTTGACCTCGGAAGCGCCGGGGTCGTAGTCCACAGCGACGATGTTGCTCTCGGGGTGCTGGCGGCGCAACTCCTTGATCACGGCCTTACCCACCACGTGGTTGGGCAGGCACGCGAAGGGCTGCGTGCAGATGATGTTGGGCGCACCGTGGTCAATCAGATCGAGCATCTCGGCCGTGAGCAGCCACCCCTCGCCCATGTTGTTGCACACCGAAAGCACCGTGCGGGCTTTGTCCGCCATGGTGCCGATGCGCTCGGGCGCCTCAAAGCGGCGGGACTTTTCGAGCATCTCCTCCACCGGCGTACGCATCCAGTCCACGAGCTTAATGAGCGCCTGCATGCCAGCGCGCGCCGTGGCAGAGCTCCCCAGCTCGTCCTTCTGCAGCTCGGCGTTGCTCATGGAGTACAGGAAGAAGTCAAGCAGTCCCGGCACCACAGCCTCGCAGCCCTCGCGCTCGATGACATCGACCACGTGGTTGTTGGCCGTGGGATGGAACTTGACCAGGATCTCGCCGACCACGCCCACGCGCGGCTTGGTGCCCTCGCCTACAAGTGGCATGGTATCGAAGGCGCGGATGGCCTCGCGAGCGAGCTTGGTGTAGTTGTGCCTGTTGAACTTGGGCGCCAGCTTGCGGGCGCGCGCCATGTACTCCTCGTAGAGTGCGTTGGCGGCACCGGGCGTGGCCTCGTACGGTCGGCAACGATAGAGCATCTGCATCATCACGTCGCCAAAGAGCACAGCGTACACGGCCTGCTTAAGCAGCGCCGGCGTCAGCTTAAAGCCGGGGTTGTCCTCACCGAGCGCCACGGCCGAAAGCGAGATTACCGGGATCTCGGGGTGGCCGCTCTCGCGCAGGGCCTTGCGGATGAGCGCGATGTAGTTGGTAGCGCGGCAGCCGCCACCCGTCTGGCTGATGACCACGGCCGTCTTGGACAGGTCGTATCGACCGCTCTCGATGGCCTCCATGATCTGGCCCGTCACCAGAATCGACGGATAGCAGATGTCATTGTTCACGTAGCGCAGGCCGGCCTCGACGGCGTCGTGGTCGGTCGAGGGCAGCAGTTCCAGGTTGTAGCCGGCACCCCGAAATACCTCTTTGACCAGGTCAAAGTGGATCGGCGCCATCTGAGGGCACAGGATGGTGTAGCCCTCGTCGCGCATCTGCTCGGTAAAGGGCACCTTGGACCACGCGGTCGAAGCACTCTCGCGCTGAGCCTCAAACGTGTACTTGCGGCTCGCGAACGCAGGGGCATCCGTGGAGGGCGCCACCGGCGCGGCATCGCCCTGCTCGTAGGGCTCGCCCGCGGCCGTGGCCTCGGCCAGGCGCTCGGCCTCCTGGTCCTTGAGCGCCGCCATGAGCGAGCGGATGCGGATGCGCGCGGCGCCCAGGTTGGACACCTCGTCGATCTTGAGAACCGTGTAGATCTTGCCGCTGGCCTCCAGAATCTCCTGCACCTGGTCGGTAGTCAGGGCATCCAGGCCGCAGCCGAAGGAGTTGAGCTGAATCAGATCCAGGTCGTTGCGCATCGTCACAAAACGGGCGACGGCGTACAGGCGGCTGTGGTACATCCACTGGTCGACGACGCGGATCGGGCGCTCGGGCTTTACCAGGTGCGCGAGCGAATCCTCGGTAAAGACTGCAAAGCCAAAGCTCGAGATAAGCTCGGGCAGGGCGTGGTTGATCTCGGGGTCGTTGTGGTAGGGACGACCGGCGAGCACGATGCCGTGGCCGCCGTGGTCCTCGACCCACTTAAGGGCTTCCTCGCCCATGGTCTGGATATCCTCGTGGAAACGCGCATCGGCCTCAAAGGCGGCGTTGACGGCGGCATCGACCTCGGAGCGCGTGATCTTGGGTCCACGCACGCGACCGCGACCGGCCTCGGCGTCGGCCACGCGATCGACGGCGAGCACCTGGTACAGGCGGCGCTTGAGCTCGGTCTTGTCGTGATACGGCACAAACGGGTACAGAAACTCGATGTTCTGCTCGCGGATCTCATCGATATTGAGTGCCAGCGCCGTGGGGTAGCTCATAACGATGGGGCAGTTGTAGCAGTTGCCGGCGGTCGGATCCTCCTTACGCTCCCAGCGCACGCACGGCATCCAGATGAAGTCGACATCGCGGTCGATAAGGTTCATCACGTGGCCATGACTCATCTTGGCCGGGTAGCACACGCTCTCGGACGGCATGGACTCGATGCCCGCCTGGTAGGTCTTTTTGCTCGACTGGTCGGACAGCTGCACGCTAAAGCCCAAGCGCGTAAAGAACGCGTGCCAGAAGGGGTAGTTCTCGTACATGTTGAGCGCGCGCGGGATGCCGACGGTGCCGCGCGGGGCCTCGTCGGGGCTCAGCACCTCGCGGTCAAAGAGCAGCTCGTTTTTCTTTTTGAAGAGATTGGGGGCCTCGGTCTTCTGCTTTTTGTGACCGGCGCCCTTCTCGCAGCGGTTGCCGGTAATGAAGCGCCTGCCGCCGCCAAAGTCGTTGACGGTGAGCTGGCAGTTGTTGGAGCAGCGGCCGCAGCGGACGTGCTTTTGCGTCACGGTGAGGTGCGCGATGTCCTCGGCCGAAAGGATGGTCGAGGTGCCGTCGGCGCCGGCGCGATCGCGGGCGAGCAGGGCCGCACCGTAAGCGCCCATGCAGCCAGCGATGTCGGGACGCACGGCGTGAACGCCGGTGAGCTGCTCAAACGCACGCAGTGTGGCATCGGACATAAAGGTGCCGCCCTGGACGATCACCTGGCTGCCGATCTCCTTGGGGTCGCGCAGCTTAATGACCTTGAACAGGGCATTCTTAATGACGGAATAGGACAGGCCGGCCGCGATATCGCCCACCGTGGCGCCTTCCTTTTGCGCCTGTTTGACGCGCGAGTTCATAAAGACCGTGCAGCGGCTGCCCAGGTCGACGGGGGCCTTGGCATGGATGGCGGCATTGGCGAACGCGCGCACGTCCATGTTCATAGAGACGGCGAAGCTCTCGATAAAGCTACCGCAACCCGACGAGCAGGCCTCGTTGAGCATGATGTGCTCGATGACGCCGTCCTTGACGCGCAGGCACTTCATGTCCTGGCCACCAATGTCCAGAATGAACTCGACGCCGGGCAGGAACGCCTTGGCGCCGCGCAGGTGCGCGACGGTCTCGATCTCGCCGGAGTCGGCCTTGAGGGCCTCGATGAGCAGCGCCTCGCCATAGCCCGTGGTGGTCACGTGGCCGATGGTGCAACCAGCGGGGATGTGGTTGTAGAAATCGGCCATGATGACCTTGGCCGTGCCCAGGATGTCGCCGTTGTTGTTGCCGTACCAGGTGTGCAACAGCTGGCCGTCCTCGCCCACAAGCGCAGCCTTCATGGTGGTGGAGCCGGCGTCGATGCCGATGAACACGCGGCCGGTGTAGCCTTCGAGTTTGCCCTTGGGGACGACCTCGGTGTCGTGGCGACCCTTGAACTCGGCAAAATCCTCGTCGGTGGCAAAGAGCGGATCCAGACGCTCGACCTCGGCACCCTGCGTATCACCCAGGGCATCGATGGCCTCGATGAGCTGCGGGAACGTACTGAGCTTATTGGACTCGTGCGCCATGGCGGCGCCGCTCGCCACAAACAGGTGAGCGTTTTGGGGCACGATACGGTGCTCTTCGTCCAGGCCGAGCGTGAGGTAGAAGCGGTGGCGCAGCTCGGAGAGGTACTGCAGCGGGCCGCCCAGGAAAGCGACGTTGCCGCGGATGGGACGGCCGCACGCCAGGCCCGAGATGGTCTGGGTCACGACAGCCTGGAAGATGGAGGCAGCCACGTCCTCGGGGCGAGCGCCCTCGTTGAGCAGTGGCTGGACGTCGGTCTTGGCAAAGACGCCGCAGCGGCTGGCGATGGGATAGATGGTGGTAGCGTTGGCCGCGAGCTCGTTGAGGCCACTGGCATCGGTGTGCAGCAGGGTTGCCATCTGATCGATGAACGCGCCCGTGCCACCGGCGCAGGTGCCGTTCATGCGCTGCTCGATGCCGTTGTCGAAGTAGATGATCTTGGCGTCCTCGCCGCCCAGCTCGATGGCGACATCGGTGGCCGGGATGAGGGTCTCGACGGCACGCTTGCTGGCGATGACCTCCTGGACAAACTCCAGGTCGAGCCACTGGGACAGCAGCAGACCGCCCGAGCCGGTGATTGCACAGGTCATCTGGGCCGTCGGCAGCACGGTCGCAGCACCCTCGAACAGGTCACGGGCGCAGGCACGGACATCGGTGTGATGACGCTGATACTTGGCGTAGACAATCTGGTTGTCGTCGTTGAGCACGGCGAGCTTAACGGTGGTGGAGCCCACGTCGATGCCCAGGTGCAGGTTACCGCGGGCGGCCTCGGGGTTGAAGATTGCGCCTTCGGGGGTCTGGGCGGCGGCTACGGGCTCAGCGGCGGTGGCGGGCTCGCTGACGACGGACGTCTCCCCTGCCACGTTCTTGGCATCGGCAACTGCCTCGGCAACTTTCTCGGCAGCTGCGGTCGCGGCCTTCTGCGCAGCATCCACCACGGCGGGTGCAGCCTCACGCGCGGCAGCGACCATACGGTCCTTAATGCCCTCGACGAGTTTGCTCATTGTCTCTCCTCTTAGTTGTTGGACTCGACGGTTGCGGCGGTGTCGGCCGCGTCCTCGAGCTGCAAGTTCAATAGCTTCATGCCGTATTCTGGCACGTTGATATCGATGGGTTGTCCATACAGGTCACCAGGGCGCACAAAAGCGAGCACCGTCATAATGCGCGCCATGGCCTCGGGCGATTCGGTGAGCCCACGCTCAAACCAGCGCTGAATCATGCCGACCTCGGCACTCACGACGTAGGTGACGTAGTAGTCAAAGAACGTGCCCAGCGCCAGGCCCAAAATGCCCGTCTGCGCACGCGGCACCACAGCCTCACGAGCGGTGTCGATGATCCTTTTAATGAAGGCCTGGTCGCCGCCCGGACCCAACAGCGCACCGATTAAGTCGCGGTTGGCCGCAAGATAACGCAGCAGCTCAACCGAACCGGGCGCCGGCTCGAGCTCATCGATATTGTGATAGAGATCAGGCAGCTGAGCTGCAGTGATGAGCTCAATGCGCTCATGGATCTCGGCCAGCAAGCCGTCCTCGATTTGATTGATAAAGTCGGGAATATCGCGGTAGTGCGAATAGAACGTGCGGCGCGTAAGGCCAGCGCGCTCGGTGAGCGACGCGACATTAATGCGCGAAAGGTCGCCGCTTTCGGCAAGCTCACTGGCAAGTGCCTGGCGAAGGGCACGCTGCGAGCGAAGGGACCGGCGATCGCATTTCTCGAGCTGGGACAAGCGTCCTCCTTGTTACTCAGCCTGTGCGCTATTGCACAGTGCGAGTATTATTGCACACCGTGTGCATCAACACGTAAAGGCAATAATTTGGATGTGACGAAGGGCAGTCCCTTTGTCACATCCAGCGACCGCCTAGGTTGTGCCAGTTGTACCCGGCTTTTGGAGTGGCATTGCCGATTGTTCAAAATGTCATTCGTGGGTAGAATAATGTCGACGGCAGCCCAAGTTGTAGCTAGCTGGGCAGCGCCGTTGTTTGCATTAGGGGGTCAACGCCTTAGCGGCGGCGACCCCTTCTGTTGCGCTTCGAACGCTGCTTGAGTGCCTCGGAAAGGCCGACAAGCGCCGTGAAGAACGAGACCAAAGCGGTCAGAAGTCTCACGAAATCAATCAAATCGGTCATGGGCATCACCTCCCATCAGATGGAGGGCGCTGCCCGGCACATGGAACTGCCGTCAACAGCATCAATTCTATCAAAGCGCAGTTAGGTATGCGAATGTTTGTTCGTATTTCAAGAGACCAGCGTCACCTGTGACAAAGGGGCAGTCCCTTTGTCACATTATTCGATGACGGTGCGAGAGTTTTGCTTGTGCATGGTGGCGAGCATGTGTTTGGGGACGGCGTGGACTATGCAGCTGCCGATGGTCGCGCTCGCGGCGGCTTTAGCTGCATCGCTGGCGTTTTTGGTCGCGTAGCTGTGGCGGAAACGCTTGAGCATGGCGATGTCGTTGCCGCCATCTCCGTAAACCGCAACCTCGTCCTCGGCAATACCGTAGTAGCCCGCCAGCCAGGCCACGCTCTCGCCCTTGTTGCACGCCACGTCCGTGATCTCGAACATCACCGGATCGAACGGCGCGTTGACCACGCGGTCCGATCGCTCGGCCAAATACGCCTTAAGATTGCGCTCCAGCTCGGGCGAGGTCACGCGGCAGTTGATCTTGCACACATCGTGGCGCAGGATGTCACCGATCGACTGGTCGAAATACTGTTCCTCGTGATACCCGCCACGTGCACGCATGCCACGCATCACGATGCGCTTGATAGGACTGTCCTTTTTAAAGCCCGCCTGATGCATCTCGAACGATCCGCTCGAGAACATGCCATCGGGTGTGGAGCAATCAAAGCAAATGTCCGGGAACGCCCTGAGCAGTTCCTCGGTGATCTGCGGGTCGATGGTCCAGGTCTTGAGCACCTCGCCATGGCTGTCGCGCACGATGGATCCGTTGGAGCAGCAGGCGTCAAGCGCCAGACCCGTAAAGCCATGCTCGCCGATCGGCAGCGTCGAGCGTCCGGTCGCGGGAACCACATGCAGGCCAGCCTCGGTCAGCTCGCGAATGGCGCGGCGGATGGTCCCGTCGGCCTCGTGCAGGGCGTTCAGCAGCGTTCCGTCTAAGTCACTCGCAAACATCTTGATCATGGGCATGCCTCTCTTTCGTCTGCACGATATTGTAGACGAGAACGGGCGCACCCCAAGAGAGGCACGCCCGTCAGTCGAAAGATTGTCCTACACCGCAGAAGGGCCGTGTTCGCCAGTACGGATGCGGATAACTTCTTCGACCGGCTCGACCCAGATCTTGCCGTCGCCGACGGCACCGGTGCGAGCGGCGTTGCAGATAATCTCGACAATGCCGTCGACGTGCTCGTCGGCGCAGATGAGGGTGAACTGCACCTTAGGGATCGTGTTGACAAGCAACTCGTTGCCGCGCACATATTCCTTCCAGCCATGCTGTGCGCCGCAACCCTGCACCTGGTTGATAGTCATACCGCGAACATCGGCAGCAAACAGCGCGTCCTTAAGAACCTCAAGCTTCTCGGCACGAACGATCGCCGTAATTTTCTTCATAGTGAATTCCTCTCTTTAATAAAGAAATGAATTGCTCATTCATGTGGCACGGGTTTTCCAAATGCCGCAAACCAACCTCAGAGATCAAAAAGTTCAACTGACTGGTCTTAGCAGGTTTCCCAAGTGCCGCAGATTGCCGTGAAAGAGGAGCGAAGCGTACTTAAGTACGTGAGCGACGATTGAACGGCAAGGTGCGGTGCTTGGGGAAGCTGCTAATCGAGTCCGGAGAACGAGGGATACGCGCTCTCGCCGTGTTGACTCGCATCCAGGCCCAGCGCCTCGTCCGCCTCGTCCACACGCAGGCTGCCGTGGAGCAGCGCCTTGACCACTGCGGCGATCACCAAATCGAGCACCAGCACAATAGCAACCGTCACCACAATGCCCAAAATCTGCGAGATGAGCAGCGACACGTCGCCCGTGTAGAACAGACCACCCTTACCGGTCCACGAGAGCTCCGGCACACAGAACAGGCCCGTGAGCACGCCGCCCAAGATGCCGCCGATACCGTGGCAACCGAACGCGTCGAGCGCATCGTCGTAGCCGAACTTGGTCTTAAGATGGCTGATGGCCAAGTAGCAGACGGGCGACACGATCAGGCCCATAACCAGCGCTGCCCACGGCTCGACAAAGCCCGCGCCGGGCGTGACCACCACAAGGCCCGCAACCAGACCGGTGCTGGCGCCCACCAGCGTGGGGCGACCGGTGTGCACGCGCTCGACGGCAAGCCACGAGACCATGCCCGCCGCGCTGGCCGTCACGGTGTTGAGGATGGCAAGCGCCGCCACGGCGTCGGCCTTAAACTCGCTGCCGCCGTTAAAGCCAAACCAGCCAAACCAAAGCAGCCCGGCGCCCAACGCCACAAACGGCACGTTATGCGGACGGTAGCTCACCATGCCAAAGCCACGACGACGGCCAAGCATTAAGCAGAGGATCAGGCCGGTAAGACCGGACGAAATGTGCACCACGTCGCCGCCGGCAAAGTCGAGTGCACCGATGATGTCGCCGATAAAGGAGCCCTCGCCGCCCCACACCATGTGGGCAAGCGGCGCATAGACCACAAGCAGCCAAATGCCCAGGAAGGCCGCCATGGCACCAAACTTAACGCGGCCGGCCAGGCTGCCCGTGACGATAGCAGCAGTGATCATGGCAAACGCCATCTGAAAGGCGATGTTGATGATCTGAGGGTAGACGGCACCGTCCGCAGCATTGCCCTCGGCCGTCTGCAGCACATGGTTGAGCACCGGCAGGCACAGCAGCTGGTCGAAGCCGCCAATAAACGGGCTGGAACCGTCGCCGCCGTAGGCCAGCGACCAGCCGGCAACAATCCACAGCACACCAACCAGGCCAATGGCGCCAAAGCACATAAGCATGGTGTTGATGACATTTTTGCGCCTGGACAGGCCGCCATAGAAAAACGCCAGACCCGGTGTCATTAAAAACACGAGCATGGTGCAGACGAGCATAAACGTTGTCGATCCCGTATCGTACATTCGCTCTCCCTTGGTCGCATGAACGTTGTCGGCGCCCATAATGCGGCCGAGGGGCAACTGGTGTAGACCAGATACGGCGTTGTTAAACGCGGCGTTGTCGAATGGAAACGGTGCCGCAATCTTGGAAACGGCGCGGCAACGGACGCGAAACGAACGGGAAATACGCGAGCAAGGAAGCCGTGAGCGCGCCCGTCCCGGCTAGCGGCGGAACAGCTCGCGGGCTCGGTCGCGGAGGTCGGTAGCTCGGATGACGCCCTCGTAGCGGTTGATGCGCAAGCGCGGGAAGGCATTGAAGAAGCGCAGGTCGCGTCGGCTGAGCGACACGCTTGGCACCGGACGGCTCATGCGCTTGCCGGCAAGGCGACGACTGAGCGACGGACGCGGCATGTTCGGCGCGGCATCGGCCACGCGGCGGGCGGCAAGCGCCAGGCCGCGAGCACCATCCGCGATAAACGTCGGCATCGAAGCCTTCTCGCGCAGAGCATCGAGCGCGGCGTCACCCAGCTCGGCCAGCCACGCGTTAACGGCACGGCTACGGATATGCGTCTGTGCCACCGAGTCAATCGTCGATTCGGGAATGCGCTCGAGCATTGAGTCGGACGCGTCGGCAAGCGACTCGTTGATGCGGTCGGCAAGGTCGGCCCGGACGCGCTCCAGCTGATCAGACAGACGCCGCCAGCTCGCCAACGAGCACACCGCGTCGACCATCATCGCGACCGCGACGATAAAGGCGGACAGTCGCACAATCAGCACCGGCAGATGGCCAAGCAGCCCCAGCAATGCCGGCTCCACTAAACGGCAAATACACAACGCACCCAAGCCAAACGCGCAGGCCCAGTACAGACAGATGCGTCCGTGCAGGTTAAACGGCAGGTGCGAGTAATCCCAAAAGCGAGCGCCCGTTGTTTTTTCCAACAGCACGCCCACGCTGTACTCAATCACGCTGCATACGAGCGCTGCAGCGACAAACTGGCTCGAGGCATCCGGAATCCCGCGCAACAGCAGCCAGCAGGCAATGCCGCCCACACCATAGATGGGACAACACGGCCCCAGCAAAAAGCCACTGTTGGCAAATCGTCCGTGATTGAGCATGGCGCATACTGTCGACTCCCATGCCCAACCGCAAAAACCGTAGAAGGCAAACGAGAGTACCAGCGCCGAGAGCGGACAGGCGGCAAGCGTCGCGCCGTCAAATGCCATGTCGATCGCGGTTCCCACCGTCTACCCACTCCTCTTTTCGTTCGATTCGCTGCTCACGTCATCGTCCGCCCTGTCTTTGCGCGGCAGACGGCCGGCAATCGTCTCGCGCAGCGCGCACCATTTATCCGCCAGGCACACAATCCATGCCTCGCGACACGTCGGCGGCACCGGTACCAGCGGAAACATATGCCGTACGATAATATTCCGCTCGCGCGGCGTCAGCTCAAAATCTTCCTCCGCACGCGCCAAGGCAAAAAACGGGTGGCGAAAGCCATGCAGCCGATGGCTTGGGTCGGGATCGTGCCAGTCATAGAGAAAGTAATCGTGCAGCAGGGCCCCGCGCAGCAGCGATAAGCGGTCGACGGAGATACCGGCGCGGCCCAGGCGCTCGGCAAAGGACAGACTTGCCCGCGCCACCGAGGTCACATGCGTATACACCGTCACATCGCCATGCTGGATAAACTCGCGCGTCAGGTCCAGACGGCCCGCCTGTGCCAGTTGACGGGCAGCATGGTCTACTTCGCACGCGATTATCTCGGCACGAACGGTATCGGACATGCGGCCTCCTTCCGGCGGCGCTCGGCGGCAAGCCACAGCCTGCACGCAATGAATAAAATCATCATGGAACTTATCAGTATGGCATCGGACAAAACGTTTTGCCCCACCAGTTGGCGAATTACCGCGCCGCCGTCACATATCAAACGCCAAAATGTGCGAGACTGTTTTGTGCAATTGTGCCGGCCGAGGGAGTGCCGGCGCACGATTCGCATGGAGTAACCCACAACGATGCTGCTTACGCAAACGACAACGCCCGAGGACGTCAAGGCTCTCGATCGCGCCGAGCTTCCGCTGCTCTGCGGCGAGATCCGCCACGCCATCCTCGAAAGCTCCGCCGCCGTCGGCGGGCACGTTGCCCCCAACCTGGGCGTCGTTGAGCTTACGGTTGCGCTTCATCGCGTGTTTAACTCCCCCACCGACAAAATTGTCTTTGACGTGTCGCACCAGACCTATGCCCACAAGGCGCTGACTGGGCGCGCGTACACTTATATCGACCCGGCACGCTACGGCGAGGCCTCTGGCTTTGCCAATCCCGACGAGTCCGAACACGACCTGTTCGCCATGGGCCACACCTCCACATCGGTGAGCCTGGGCTGCGGCTTGGCGCACGCTCGTGACCTGGCGGGCGATGCGTACAACGTCATCACCATCATTGGCGACGGTTCGCTTTCGGGCGGTCTGGCGTTTGAGGGCTTTAACAATGCCGCCGAGCTCGACAGCAACCTGATCATCATCGTCAACGATAACGACCAGTCCATTGCCGAGAACCATGGCGGCCTGTATCGCAATCTGGCCGAGCTGCGCGCCAGCAACGGCACCTGTGAGCGCAACGTTTTCCGCGCGATGGGGCTCGACTACCGCTATCTGGACGCCGGTAACGATGTGTTGGCCCTAGTCGACGTGCTGCAGGAACTGCGCGATATCGATCATCCCATCGTGCTGCACGTCTCCACCGCGAAGGGCAAGGGCTTTGAGCCGGCCCAGAGCGACCCCGAGCGCTGGCATCATGTAGGTCCGTTTGACATGGCGACTGGGCGCAAGCTCTGCCCGGGCCATCCGAGCGAGCCTGCGCCGCGCACCTATGCCGACATTACGGGCGAGGCCCTGAGCGCTGCCATAGAGCGCGATCCGCAGGTTGTGGGCATCACGGCCGCAACGCCCTACATCATGGGCTTTACGCCCGAGCTTCGCGCCGCGGCAGGCAAGCAGTTTGTTGACGTGGGCATTGCCGAGGAGCACGCCGTGACCTTTGCCACCGCGCTTGCGCGCTCGGGCGCCAAGCCAGTCTTTGGTGTGTACGGCACGTTTTTGCAGCGCGCCTACGACGAGCTGTGGCACGACCTGTGCCTCAACGACGCCCCCGCAACCATCCTAGTATTTGGCGCGTCGATCTTTGGCACCACATCCGAGACGCATCTCTCGTTCTTTGATATTTCCATGCTGGGCGGTCTTCCCAACATGCACTACTTGGCGCCGGCCTGCATGGAGGAATATCTGTCCATGCTGAGCTGGTCGCTCGATCACCGCGAGCATCCTGTGGCGATTCGCGTGCCCGGCATTGGCCTGGTAAGCCGCCCCGACTTGGCGCCTGCCGAGGACGCCGATTACGGTGTCGCGCGCTACAACGTGGTGCGCCAGGGCCGCGACGTGGCCGTACTCGCGCTCGGCGATTTCTTTGAGCTGGGCGAGCGTGTGGCAAACCGCTTGGCAGCCGAATACGGTATCGAGGCCACGCTCGTCGACCCTCGCTTTGCAACCGAGCTTGACCGCGAGTTCCTCGACAGCCTTGCCGCCGAGCATCGCGTTGTCGTCACCCTCGAGGACGGCATCTTGGACGGCGGTTGGGGCGAACGCGTCGCGTGCTACTTGGCCTGCACGCCCGTGCGCACGCGCACCTTCGGCATCGCCAAGGGCTTCCCCGACCGCTACGACCCCAACGAGCTGCTCGCTCAGAACGGCATGACGGTCGAGAACATGGCCGCCGAGGCCGTAAGGCTACTCAACGAGTAAAAAACCTCCGCAAGGGAAGCACCCATGCGGAGGTTTTTATTTTCGCGGCGCGAAAAACGAATAGCCGTTCATACGCGATCTCCATACTTATATATGCGTCGCGTTGCCGCCATTATAGCGACCGCCGCGAGCGACCACGCCGTCCGCGAAACGCCGTCTCAGCAGCAATAACCGACGTTTTCCCAGATAAAACCTACCAAAATAGACCTGTCCCTTTTTGGTAGGTAGAATAACCTATAAGACAAGTATGTTTCTGAGTTATTTCGTGTTGACCCATTTGAGCGGGATGGGGTATAACTCTACTCAACCGCTAGGGATTTTATTGAGAAAGGTGTTCTCCTATGAGCAAGAACCTCTCCCAGCAGGTCGTTCTCGACCGCCGCGGCTTCGTTGCCGCCACCTTCGCAACCGTCGCCGGCCTTGGTCTTGCCGGCTGCTCCGACACCAGCGCCGAGGCCGACAAGGGTTCCGCCGCCGGTTCCTCCAAGAGCTCCGAGGGTACCGAGGCTTCCACCACGCTCGACGCCAAGGCATTCGACAAGCTCGTTAACAACGGTCCCAAGGCCGATGACGATGCCATCGCCGTCAGCACCTGGGCCACGGCCGTCAAGGACGCCGGCGTCTTTAAGATCGGTGGCGTTCAGACCTCCACGCTCTTCTCCCTCCTCAACGAGAAAGACGGTCAGACCCGTGGCTTCGATGCCGGCATCGCGCAGCTCCTGTCCAACTACATTCTGGGCGAGAACAAGATCGAGATCACCCAGGTGACCTCGGACACGCGCGAGTCCGTCCTACAGAACGGCCAGGTCGACGCCGTCTTTGCCACCTACACCATCACCGACGAGCGCAAGAAGCTCGTCTCCTTTGCCGGTCCCTATTACTACACGCAGCAGGCCATCCTGGTGCTTGCCGATAACGACGACATCAAGAGCGTCGACGACCTGGCCGACAAGAACGTCGCCGTCCAGTCCGGCTCCAACGGCCCCGCCATCCTGGAGGAGTTCGCTCCCAAGGCCAGCCAGCAGGAGTTCAAGACCGACGAGGAGGCCCGCCAGGCACTTCAGCAGGGACGCGTTGACGCCTACGTCATCGATAACAACATGCAGCAGAGCGCCCTGGTCCGCGAGCCCGGTAAGTACAAGATTGCCGGCAAGCCCTTCGGCAGCAAGGAGCCCTATGGCATCGGTCTGCCGCTCGATTCCGACGGCGTCGCCTTTGTCAACGACTTCCTCAAGAAGATCGAGGATGACGGCACCTGGACCGAGCTGTGGCAGATCTGCATTGGCGACCGTACGGGCGACACCAATGTTCCCGAGCTGCCCGAGATCGGCGCCTAGGCAGCGAGCCTAGTAACGGCCGCTACGAAACCATACGGAAACGCACGATGCGCTTTATTGCGCTAAACTGTTTCCTCACTGAGTTGTCGGGGCTTCCGTACACACGGGAGCCCCTTTCCTTACCGGCGGGAGGTCCGCATGAGTCTCTCCGAGCTCTGGTCGCTCTATGGCCAGAACTATATCGACGCGCTGCTAGCAACCTGGGGCATGACGCTTGAGTCGTTTGCCATCGCCATGGTGCTGGCCGTCGCCGTCACCGTGATGCGCGTGTCGCCGCTCAAGCCGCTGCGCGTCTTTGGCGACCTGTATGTCCAGGTCTTCCGTAACATCCCCGGCATCGCGCTGCTCATTATCGTCGTCTATGCGCTGCCCCCGCTCAAGGTCGTCCTGCCCTACCGCACCTGCGTCATCGTCGCCACAGTGCTCTTGGGTTCTGCCTTTGGCTCCGAGAACTTTATGAGCGGCATCAACACTGTCGGTGTCGGCCAGGTGGAAGCCGCCCGCTCGCTGGGCATGAGCTTCAGCCGTATCCTCGCCAAGATCGTGATTCCGCAGGCGCTGCGCTCGAGCGTGCTGCCCATGACCAACCTCTTTATCGCCGTCATGCTCACCACCGCGCTCGGCAGTCAGGTGCCGCTTAAACCGCAGGAGCTCACCGGCGTGGTGAGCTACATCAACACGCGCTCGCTTGGCGGCGTCGCCGCGTTCTTTATCTCGGCGCTCGGCTACCTGGGCACGGCCTTTGTGGTGAGCCACATTGGCAACTATATCGATAAGAAGGTGAGGATCCTCCGATGAGCAAGCACTCCACCTCCGCGCTCACCATGCGCGATGCGCTCTACGAGGCTCCCGGCCCCAAGATGCGCGCCAAGATTCGCGTCGGCACCGCCATCTCACTTGTTGCCGTGGCCGCGCTCATCGCTCTGGTACTGCAGCGCTTTTATGTGACCGGCCAGCTTTCGGTCCATTACTGGTACTTCTTTACGCACCTCACCACCTGGAAGTTCCTGCTTGCCGGTTTTGAGGGCACGGTAAAGGTCGCGCTCACCGCCGGCGCCATCGCGCTGGTACTGGGCTTAGCCCTCATGCTCGGCCGTACCAGCGACATCAAGCCGCTGCAGCTGGTCTGCCGCGTGCTCACCGATTTCTTCCGTGGCGTGCCGAGCCTTCTGTTCATCTACTTCTTCTTTTTGGTGCTGCCCCAGTACAAGATCGCACTGCCGTCGTTTTGGATGCTCACGCTTCCCGTCGCGCTCGCTGCGGCCGGCGTACTGGCCGAGATCTTCCGTGCCGGCGTCAACGCCGTGCCGCGCGGTCAGGTCGAGGCCGCCCAGGCACTCGGTCTCTCCAAGGCTAAAATCACCTTTAAAATCGTGTTGCCGCAGGCTATTCGATTTATCATTCCGTCGTTGATTTCACAGCTTGTAGTCGTAGTCAAAGACACCACCGTCGCCTACGTGGTGAGCTACCCCGACCTCATGCAAAATGCCCGCGTGCTCATTACCAACTACGACGCCCTCGTGTCGGTCTATCTGGTGATCGCGGTTATCTACATCCTCATCAACGTCGCGATCAACAAGGCCGCTGTCTACGTTTCGCACAAGACCGGCGCGACCATCATCCGCTAACGCTTTACCATTTCGAGTCATAAGGAGCCGAGCACCATGGCACAGAGCACCTCTTCCACCGGCAATCAGCCGCTGATCGAGCTCAGACACGTCGATAAGCACTACGGCGATCTGCACGTCCTCAACGACATCAATCTCTCGGTCGACCGTGGCGAGGTCGTCGTCGTGATCGGTCCCTCGGGCTCGGGCAAGTCGACCATGTGCCGCACCATCAACCGCTTGGAGACCGTCGACTCGGGCGAGATTCTCATCGAGGGCGAGCCCCTGCCGCAGGAAGGCAAGGATCTTGCCCGCATGCGCGCCGAGCTGGGCATGGTGTTTCAGCAGTTCAACCTATTCGCACATATGACGGTGCTGCAGAACGTCATGCTGGGACCGGTCGACGTGCTGGGCGTCTCCAAGGACGAGGCCCGCGAGCGCGCCATGGACCTGCTGAGCCGCGTAGGCGTTGCCGAGCAGGCCGATAAGGTGCCCGCACAGCTTTCGGGCGGCCAGCAGCAGCGCGTGGCCATCGCCCGTTCTCTTGCCATGCAGCCCAAGGCCATGCTCTTCGATGAGCCCACGAGTGCCCTTGACCCCGAGATGATCAATGAGGTGCTCGAGGTCATGGTGCGCTTGGCGCAGCAGGGCATGACGATGATCGTCATTACGCACGAGATGAACTTTGCCCGCCGCGTGGCCGACCGTGTCGTGTTTATGGCCGATGGCCAGATCGTGGAAACCGGCACGCCCGACGGGTTCTTCGACCACCCCCAGACCAAGCGCGCCCAGGACTTCCTCAACTCCATCAAGGGCCACTAGCCCAATTGCCATATCCGCTCGCCATGACCATCCAAACTCGAAAGCAACACCTATGATCGGAACTCGCACTTCATCGTCATACACCCCGCACGTCGACGTCGATCCCGCCGACCGCCCGCTCATCCTCGTCGCGCCGCGTTGGGAAGAGGCAAAGCCGTTTTTAAGCGAGACGCTCTCCCCCAACGAGGAAATCGCAAGTGTCTTTGTCGATGCCATCCTTGCCGCCGGCGGCCTGCCGCTGCAGATGTCCATCACCGAGGACATTGAGGTCATCCGCCATTACGTCGATATCGCCGACGGCATCGCCATTCCCGGCGGCCCCGATGTCAATCCCAAACGCTGGGGCGATGATCGACCCTACGACCCCACCCTCTGCTGCGAGATCCGCGATAGCTTTGAGTTTAAGCTGGTCGGCGAGGTGCTCCGCGCCAAAAAGCCGCTCTTTACCACCTGCCGTGGCACGCAGTTGCTCAACGTCGCCACTGGCGGCACCCTGTGCATGGACGTGCCGAGCCTGGGCGCTCGCGAGGGCCGCACGCAGTGGCGCCATACCCACGTGCTCAACGACCCCGTGCATCCCGTCGAGGTCGTGCCGGACTCGCTGCTCGACCGCGCGGTTGGCGGACACAGGCTGATCCAAACCAACTCCGCACACCACTGCTGCGTCGATCGTCTGGGTAAGAGCACGCGTTTGGTCGCCAAGGCAACCGACGGCGTTCCCGAGTGCATCGAGGTCGAAGGCCAGCCATTCTGCTTGGGCGTGCAATGGCATCCCGAGTACACGTGGAAGACGCTCGAGACCGACTTTAACCTGTGGAAGTCGTTTGTCGAGGCAGCGGCAAAGGTTAAGCAGGCCCGTTAGCTCGCAAGTTACACAAGTTAAAGCCTCCTAAGCCGGGGGGGGGGGCGGACACCAGCCACGGTGCCCGCCCCCCCCTGTATTTGATACGCTCGGTATGTTTATCCCTCACAAACAATCAAAGAAATTTCGACCGCAATCGGTCGACGGTAAAGCAGATGGTAAAAACACTTGCTACGTTTATTAGGCAGTCAATTAAAATCGAGATGCATTGACCATTCCCCAACGGGGTCACGCCGCAAATCCACATGAGCATCGAGGCTGGAAGCGGAAGCATGGAATTGGCCCCGAGCTGTATGTGGATCGCTACGACGTTGACAAGCAGCAGCATGCCAATCGGACCGAAGCCGGACCCAAAATAGGAAACAACGATTACGCAAGAGACCACGTATGCAAGGCAGGCAGCGGCAGCAAGAACAAGTCGATAGCAAAATACATGCAAGTTGAAATACTGCTGAGCATCCAAAACGATCGCGCAGTTAAGACAGTACAAAACGACACTCGACAGGACAAACGCGCCCAAAAGGGCAAAAGAAGATAGCACCACTCGCGCAACGATAGCGCACACACGCTTCCCTCCCCGAGCCTCCGACAACCCCCACGGTTCCTCGACAAAGCCCGAACTGACAAAGCGCGGCACAATGCAAGCCGCGATGAACGGAAAGAACAATGCATGGGCCAACGGGGCTACGTTGAACAGCAGACCGCGAAAAACCTCTGCATTGCCAAATAGAAGGACATCCTCCGCCGATAGCCGAAGCGTCGGGTCTGGGAAAAAACCCAAAAAACTGTTCTCACGGAGGCTACAGAACCACATCGGGAAAGAAGTAAGCTGCAATATCACCATGTACGCATAAATTACCAGGATTAAGGCGTACGCCCATTTGCTCACATGCTTCAATTCTGACTGGAGAAGTCTTTTAATCTGACGAGCCATTGAGCACACCCCCAGCGCGAAAGCTCAAGAGAGCGTAAATCAATACCGATAGACAGCTGGCTGCCACGCCATATCCCAGAAGCGTCAGCTGCCCCATATCGCTATACCCAAGGGCACATCCGACTCCAAGGTACGGCCCCGGAAGGAAGAAGATCCATCGCAAGGATGGTATAGGTGCCTGAAGGAAGGCTCCGTAGAGCGTCAAGCTCATGACAAATCCGACTATCACCACGGCCCCACTCAATACAGCGCTGCCCGTTATCCGATAGATGGTCACCGTCTCCAGCGCAACCGATATCACCAATACGGCGTTGACTATCATTGCAGGCAAAAATACAGTTAGTATGTTGTGCGAGTAGTTATGCCCTCCACGTATTATGGCTATTGCAAAAAGAAGAAGGCAAAGCGCGCTATACGCTGCGCCAATTATTAAAGCAGACGAAAATGCATGGGCTAGAGCCCCATAAAAGCGGTTGAGACCTCTTGCCGAAGAAATTCGGTGCCCCTCTTTATAGCCATGCTCCTGTAAAAGCACCAAACAAACGATGAGTGGAACGAACAGGGATGTACCGGCAAAAGCGCTGCGCGCAAGGGACTCATCAGGCGCAGAAGGATCGATTGCATTCCAGAGGAAACCAATATCCTCCCCACAAACGCCATAGCCAAAGGCGAGCAACGTTGTTCCGTTTTTTAGAAAGATGCCGAAGAGAAGGCCGAACGCCAGCATAAGCGCAAGACCAAACTTCGCCGGAAATATCCTGTGCAAACGCATCATATCTGCCTTTATGGGATGGATCGCCCGCTTCATAGCGAGACCGCCTTCATCAAGCGCCTGTAATACTCTTTTAGGGATGGCGCCTCATCCCTTATGACGTCCATCGATTCCTTTTTTAGCAGTTCACCGTCATGAAGAAACAGGCAGCTTGTTGCAACCGATGCCAGCTCATCCAAGTCGTGGCTAGAGATAAGCATGGTTTTGCCCTGCTCCCGATTCAATCGACCGATAAGGGCCCATATACTCTCGATGCCCAACGGATCCAATCCATTTGCCGGCTCATCGAAAATTAGTACGTCGGTGTCGCCCAATAAAGCCGTAGCTATATCCAGTCGCCGTTTCATTCCCAGAGAAAAACTGCTCACGCTCTTTTTCTCATCGACGTCCAGCCCGACTAGGCCCAAGACGCGAGGAACCTCACGTTTCTCATCGAGTCCCCATTCCGCACATCGGATCCGAAGATTCTCAGCCGCACTGAGGGATTGGTATGCTCCGCAGGAATCTGGCACATAGCCGACACGCGTCCGCATCAAGCTCAGCTCTTTTTTCGACTTGCCTCCAAAGAGCTCCACGCTCCCCGACGATGGCTCACAGAGGCCCAGCACTATTTTAATAAGCGTGCTTTTGCCCGCCCCGTTTGCACCAACAAGGGCGCAAAGCTCAGACTGATCCACCTCGAAGGAAACGTCATGCAAAACGCGCCGTTTCCCGTAGCGCTTTGACACCCTTGATAGCCTTATCGTTGCGGTGTTCATTGGCCTCCCGTTCCGCTTGATAGCAAAACCGCTCATATCGTTCCTTCTTTACTTTATCGTTTTCCATAGTTGTTATTGTTTTTCGATAACTCATATTTGTCAAGATAATCTAAAAGAAAGAACCCGTGTTAGACACGGGTCCCTTCACGCTGATATTTCGTTTTAGTTGTTCGCCTTAAGCTACTCGTCGCTCAAATCGACAGCAAAGACTGATGTCGGAAGCGACGCCTCATTGCCTCCGCCGTCCCGCATCTGCCTCACAACGTTTTTTGCACGCTCAACAATAAGCTCCTCAAGCTCTTTCTCACTCACGCGCTGAATAATGTCTCCCGGTTGACAATCAAGCTCATCACAGATATCGAGGAGCGTCTTTAGGCGAATAGCTTTTATCTTTCCGTTTCTAAGCTTTGAAATATTAGCCGGAGTATGCCCCGTCGCCCGAATCAGATCAGCACTGGTCTTTCCGGTCTTAAGCAGCTGCGTCTCAAGCTCGATGATGAGATAGCTCATGTTTCCTCCTACACAAGCTCGTCAGACTGCTCTTGGAGCAGCGAGGCATAACTCCAGATCGCCGAGATAAACAAACAGACAACCGCGCCGATAAGCGACCCCGCATCAAAGGCAATGCCTTGGCAAATCTCAATAACGAAGGAATGAGGCACGATGTAAAGCTCCAGTCCGCCAATGGTGAGATTGACCGATCCATAGGCACCAACAAGCGAAACCGCGGCGTTAACAGCAAAGGCAAGCGCGAGAACACGGATAAGCCGTACATGCGTCTTGGTAAAGGGCGAGACGTCCCGAGAGATGTTACGGCTGATCCCGCACAAAACGACAAGCGAAATACCCACGACGAATGCCAGGCACAGTCCGCTTGGGATAACGATGCACCCGCCATTGAGAAGCGTCACGACACCGAAAGAATCGACAGAAGCAACGTTTGTAACCGCATACCAGATCACGTAAACAACCAACGCGGCAAAAGCGACGAGCATCCCTGCAAAAACGGCTGCCATGCAAAAACCGAGCTTCCTGATATTTTCGCCCGCCTTGGCCATACGCTGAACGCTGTTGGACATACACTCACCCTCATCGACTCTATCGTTATTCGAACAGTTTATCGAACAACGATATGGATTGCATGCGGAAAGCCCCGCCAGTGCGCATAGGCCATTCACTAATCAGAAGGGGCGAGCGTGGATTTTGGACACGTATCGAACGAGAGTGGATAATCTCCCACTTTGAGGCCGCCACCGGGCCTAAAACGGGAGATTATCCACTCTCATAGTCATCAAAGCTCGCAAGTTCTTATTCAGCCGCCTCGCGCAGGGCCGACATCGTGGCCGCATATTGCTGCTGCAGCGCGTGCATTCCCTCGCGAGCGCCGTCAACGGCATCGGCGCCGCGCAGCGCTTCGGTCACCACGACCGCCGGCTCGTACAGATTATCGAATCCCAGGTTCTGGCTCACGCCCTTGAGCGTGTGCGCTGCCATAAACGCACCTTCGGCGTCTCCTGCCGCCATGGCGGCCTCCAGCTTGTCCATGCTCTCGTCATCCAAAAACTTGAGGGCAAAGCGGGCAAGCATTTCCTCGCCCATC
Organism: uncultured Collinsella sp.; assembly: GCA_900540995.1. Lineage (GTDB taxonomy): Bacteria > Actinomycetota > Coriobacteriia > Coriobacteriales > Coriobacteriaceae > Collinsella. The sequence goes on from UQHO01000001.1 coordinate 140,323, forward strand.
AGCCGAGCGCACGCGTCATCATAATTAGCGCCGATCTTCTCATACGCCTCACGCATGGAAATCATGGATTAAAACTCCTTTGGTCAAACTAAATCGTGGGAAACGCGACGACGTCGGCGGGGCGTGCCAACGTCTCGGCAATTTGGTCTTGCACCTCGAGCAGGCAATCGAGCAGCAGCGGGTTAAAGGTGCCGCACTTACCGTCCAGGATCATCTGGATCGCCTCATTGTGCGGGATAGCGTCTTTGTACACGCGCACGCTCGTCAGCGCATCGTACACGTCGGCCACCGAAACCACCTGTGCGGCAATGGGAATCTCGTCGCCCTTAAGGCCATCGGGATAACCCTTGCCGTCCCAGCGCTCGTGGTGCCAACGCGCAATCTGGTACGCATATTCCATAAGCGCATTGCCGGCGTGATGGCTACCCAGCTCAAGCAGCATGTCGGCGCCGATCGTGGTATGCGTCTTCATAATCTCGAACTCCTCGGACGTAAGGCGTCCGGGCTTGTTGAGAATCGCATCGTCAATCGACATCTTGCCGATATCATGCAGCGCCGAAGCCAGGGCGATCGTAGAGCGTTCCTCATTGTCGAGGGAGATCGTACCGCTACGCTGGACCAGATAGCCAAGCAGCAGCTCGGTCAGCTTTTCGATGTTCGTAACGTGCCTACCGCTCTCGCCGTTGCGAAGCTCCATGACGCCGGCCATGATGTCGATGAGCATGCGACTGTTCTTGACGCGCTCGTTGTACTGTTGGGACAGCAGGTTCGTCAGGCGGCGCTGTTTGGCGTACAGGCGGATGGTGTTGCTTACGCGGCGGCGCACGACACGGGAGTCAAACGGGCGGTTGATATAGTCTGAGGCGCCCAGCTCGTACGCGCGCAGAACCGCATCATCGGAATCTTCGCTCGAAATCATGATGACAGGCAGATTATCGATACCCGATCGGCGCGACAGATCGGCCAGCACCTCAAAGCCGCTTATGCCCGGCATCACAATGTCCAGCAGCACGAGCGACAACTCATCGCCATAGCGGTCGACCATGTCGAGCGCCGCACGACCGTTATCGGCCTCGAGGATGCAGTGCTCGTCCTTGAGCATCTCGCTGAGAATGGCTCGGTTCATCTCGGAGTCATCGGCGATAAGCACCAAAGGCTTTTCGCTTTGGAAGGCCTCGATGGAATCGGCATCGGTCACGACCGTACCGGCTTTTGCCTTAGCGCGGCTCAGTAACTGAGCAGCGCGGCCAACGCCCTCATCGACCGTCTCGCCATGAATGCGAACGCCACCAACACATGCCGTCAAGCTCACGTACTCATGGCCCGGAATAATCGTGGAATGAACGGCATCGGACACCTGATGCAGGCGACGGGTGAAGTCATCGGAGGGAATATTGGGCATGACAACCACAAACTTGTCGCAGCCATAGCGCACAAGCTCGTCAGTCGAACGGATTCCGCTGCGTATGGCTGTCGCCACAGCACCGAGCGCAAGGTCGCCGGCATGACGGCCACACGTATCGTTGAAGGCCCTAAAATCATCAACGTCGATCATCGCAACGCCGGCATTCATGCGGGCGCTGCGAAGCTTTTCCTCGTAATATCGGCGATTGCGCACGCTCGTCAGCACGTCGGTGTAGACAAGGTCCTCTTCCGCGGCCTCTTGCTCATCAATCGGACGCACCATCAGCAAGACGTGAGGCTCGCCCTCGACCTTCAGAGGGCGTAGACGGGCGCGGTACTCAGTGCCATCATTGAGCAGTTGCTCCGACACCTCATCGGAGTCTGCCAAAGCCTCAAGACTCGACTGACGCAGACAAGGGCAGCGATCGCCGGCGAGCAAGCAGTTAGGCTCACTCTTAATCTGATCGGCCGACAGTAAACGCACCACGGGGTAGGTCTTCGCGACGCGGGCGACCTCGACGGCAGCCTCCTCGTCGGTTAGATTGACCTCGTGATTATTGAGCATATGGGGCCCTTTCGATAGTTTCGCATGGAGCGGTGGGTTCCAAATGTTACAAGGGTAACACCTTGTCGATGCAGGTAAGTACGTGAATGCTGCCACATTCTTATGAGTTGGCAGACGGCGCGATTGAAGCCGCAGACGCGAGGTTTTGAGCACGTTTGTTAATACGGCCGAAACGTTTGCGGATGAAGCCTGCTTTGGCTATTGCGGATGCTAGAGCCCCAGGATGCCACGGACAGCCCGGGCAGCCGCTGCCGGGCGATCGCGCAGACCGTTATGCGCGCCCGGGATCGTCACGAGAGGGCAATCGAGATATTCGGCAGCCGCTCGCGTGCCAGCCTCGCGGGGCGTGCCAATCGAGAGCTCGCCTAGGAGCACGGCGGCCACCGTTTTCGACGCGCGAACGCTATCCCAATCGGGAACGCAGGTCATAGTAATCCCGTATTCGTTTGCCATGAAACTGCGGCCGTTGCGCAGGGCATGCTTGGCTTCTGCCTCGGTCGTTCCAGGAGCCTCGGGGTCCAAGTCGCCGAGGGCTCCCAAGAAAAGCCGGAGCGCCCTTGAAACCTTTCCAGCCGCAATCATATCGAGCAAAACCGGAGCTGCGCCCATGCCGACGCCTTCGGCCGACACAGCCGGCTCATGCAGAATCGCACGGGCGACGAGATGGGGCTCGGTGCGAAGAAGCTCCAGCGCCACCAACGTACCGGCGCTGTGCGCAAGCACATTTGCCGAAGCGCCAACGTGTTCGATCACGGCCTGCAGGTCGGCGGCCTGAGCGGCAAGATCATAGCTGCCGTCTGCCGCTTCGCTGCTGCCACCACAGCCGCGGCGGTCGTAGGCAATTACGCGGTAGTTGCGACTGAGCTCACAAGCGATGCCGTCGAAAAATGTGCCGTCGACACAAGCGCCGTGCACGCACACCAAGGCAGGAGCATCAGGCGACACATCCGGGCCGGCATATTCGCGACAGGCAATCGTGGTGCCCGCATTCTCGACCGTAAAATCCATGTTGTGCCCCCATCATCAATGCTCATCCAGTTGCACGTCAGCACGATTGGATGGACCCGCATTGCTTTACACCTTGTTAACAGATTAACTTTACCCGACCCGAGGCTTTTCATGGCACGGCATCATGAGCGACGTGAAAAAACGAAACTTGTAAAGCAAGAGCCCACACCTTGCTTTGGAGCCGATGCTATGCTTAGGCACAATTGTCTTGAGGAGCATATGCCTATGTCTACGTTTTTGAATGCCAGCCCCATCTTTGGGCCCGTTCGCAGCCGTCGCCTTGGTCTCTCGCTCGGCGTCAACATGATGCCGGCCAGCGGCAAAATCTGCACGTTCGACTGCATTTACTGCGAGAACGGCCTCAACGCCGAGCGCCCCTGCCACGAGCCGTATAACACGGCTGCCGTGGTGCTCGATGCACTCGAGGCAAAGCTGCGCGAGATGGCAGCCGAGGGCGAGCTCCCCGATGTGATCACCTTCGCAGGCAACGGCGAACCCACCGCCGCGCCGGAGTTTCCACAGGCCATCGCCGGCGCCGTCGCGCTGCGCGACGAGCTTGCCCCAAGCTCCAAGATCGCCGTGCTCTCCAACGGCACACGCGCCGACCGCCCCGAGGTGCACGACGCGCTCATGATGGTCGACGACAACATTCTTAAGCTCGATACCGTCGACCCGGCGTTTATCCAGCTGCTCGACCAGCCTGTTGGCCCCTACAACGTCGAGCACCAAATCGAGACGTTCGCAAGCTTTGACGGTCACGTTATTATCCAGACGATCTTTTTGACCGGCGAGTATCAGGGCAAGCCCATCGACAACACCGGCGAGGAGTACGTTGCCCCCTGGCTCGCGGCGCTTGGGCGCATTCGCCCGCAAGAAGCGACCATCTACACGGTGGCGCGCGAGACACCGGTCGCCGGCCTTGCCAAAGCAGCGCCCGAGGTGCTCGACGCCATTGCCGCGCGCGTCCAAGCCCTCGGCATCCCCTGCCAGGTGAGCTACTAGCAAAACCACGCAGCAGCTAGTGCCGCCATCCCGCCCCATCAGTTTCGGTGATATAGTTCCTATTTGTGCTGTTAAACCGCTTAAATCGGAACTATATCACCGCAACTTTTATGGACGCGTGGGCGGGCTATACTAGCTGCGAATGAAAGGAAGTTAGCCATGTATGACAAAGGACCCGTGCCCGGCCGCAACGACGCTTGCTGGTGCGGCAGCGGCAAGAAATACAAGAAATGCCATAGCGCCTTTGATGAGCGCCTCGAACGCTTGTGGGAAGAGGGCTGGGAGGTTCTGCCTCGCACGCTCTACAAGACTCCCGCCGATATCGAGGGCATCAAGCGCTCGGCAGCCATCAACGTGGGCGTGCTCGATTATGTGGGCGAGCATATCGCCGCAGGCATGACCACCAACCAGATCGACCAGATGATCTACGACTACACCGTCGAGCACGGTGGCACGCCGGCCGACCTTAACTACGAGGGCTATCCCAAGAGCGTGTGCACCTCGATCAACGACGTCGTCTGCCACGGTATCCCCTGCGATGCGGATGTGCTGCACGAGGGCGACATCATCAACGTAGACTGCTCCACGATCTTGGACGGTTACTTTAGTGATTCGAGCCGCATGTTCTGCATCGGCGAGGTCTCGGCCGAGCGCCAGCGCCTGGTCGACGTCACCCGCGCCAGCGTGGAGGCGGGTCTGGCGGCCGTCAAGCCACGGCCGGCGGTGTCCCTTTCGCCCTTGC
>UQHO01000002.1 GCA_900540995.1 uncultured Collinsella sp.
TCTTCGCTGCCGGGGGTGGGGGAAGGGGTGGGGAAAGGTGTTGAAAAATGGGGCGGTTCCCCATATTATTAATGACGTCGACAGGCGGGGGGGTTCCCCGCGTACGTGCCATCTGAGTAACCGAGGGGAGGGCGCACATGGGAATGACTGGTGCATACGAGCGCAATCTCGATGCAAAAGGTCGTCTGTCCCTGCCTGCACCCCTTCGCGAGGAACTTGGAGAGCACGTTCGCGTGTTCAAAGCCCTGGATGTCGATGCTCTGTACGTGTTCTCTGCCGAGGCCTTCGATAAGTGGGTCGAAGGACTCTTCGCGGGTCGTGAGGGCCACGAGGGTTTTAACCCGCGTGACATTAACGACCAGAAGCTCATGAGGGCGATCAACAAGCGCACCACGTCGATGGACGTGGACGGCGCCGGTCGTATCGGTCTTTCCGAGTCTCTCCGCAAGCAGGCGAACCTCGACCGCGAGGTCACGGTTGTGGGCAACTACGACCACCTTGAGGTTTGGGATCGCGCCGCGGCCGATGAGGACGATGACGATGAGGCCCTGCTGGACCTCTTCTTCTCGTAAGGGCAAGGCACGGGTAACGGATGGAGCGTGGGATCTTGACACAAGAATATCGGCATGAACCTGTCATGCTCGGCGAAGTGCTTGAGTCGCTGCGGCTAAAGAGCGGCTCCGTTGTCTGCGATTGCACCCTTGGCGGTGCCGGCCATTCGGTAAAGATGGCCGCGCAGGTGGGGGAGACGGGCCTTTTGCTCGGCGTCGATCAGGACGACATGGCCCTCGAGGCCGCTGGCGCCCGTCTGGACCGCGAGGTTCCCGGAGTTCCGCACCAGCTGCTGAAGGGCAACTTCGGCGACTTGGACGAGCTGCTTTGCTCGGCCGAGGTGCCCGGGGTCGATGGCTTCCTGTTCGATTTGGGCGTTTCGTCACCGCAACTCGATATCCCTGGCAGGGGCTTTTCGTATAACGAGGACGCCCCATTGGACATGCGGATGGATCCGGGTAATAACACCTTAAACGCAGCTGAGGTCATCAACACCTATAACGAACACGACCTCGCCCGGATTCTACGCGTCTACGGCGAAGAGAAGTTTGCCTCGCAGATCGCGCGCGAGATCGTGCGCCGCCGCGAGCAAGAACCGATCGAAACCACCGGCCAATTTGTCGAGATCATCAAGGCGGGTATCCCGGCTGCCGCTCGTCGGCATGGCGGACACCCGGCCAAGAAAAGTTTCCAGGCCATTCGCATCGAGGTCAATCACGAGCTCGATGTGCTCGAACGAGGGCTTGATGCCGCCACCAGGTGGCTCAACCCGGGCGGACGTATCTGCGTCATCTCGTATCACTCGCTCGAGGACCGTATCGTAAAGAACCACTTTAAGGAGATGAGCCAGGGGTGCACGTGTCCGCCGGAGATTCCGGTGTGCGTGTGCGGCAACGTGCCGATACTCAAGGTCATCACCCGCAAACCCTTGGTTGCCCAGCCTGATGAGGTTGAGCGCAACTCTCGGGCGAGATCAGCCAAAATCCGCGTGGCGCAGCGTCTGTAGGCGCGACCGCGCGATATTGGACCTCCCGCTCGCACCATAAACGAAGCTTAAACACACTACCAACGTACTCGGGATGGGAGGCGGCATATCATGGGCTACAACACTTCAAGCGCAGCACTCGCCTATGATATGAACGCCATGCCCGCCTATCGTGAGACGCCGCAGGCCCCCGTTGCTCCCCGTGAGCAGCACACGCCGCGCTTTGATGTCTACACGGGCGCGGGCCGTCAGGCAAACCAGGCGGTAAGCCCGGTTTTCATGAGCGTTCTTAAAACGTTTTGCATCATTGCGGCTATCTTCATGACGATCGGCGTCGCCCGCGTGGCGCTCGCCGGCGTTACGGCCCAGGTGCTCAACAGCAACGCCGAGCTTACCAACACGCTCGAAAAGGCGACCGATGAGAGCTCCGACCTGGAGGTCATGCATTCGGTCTATGGCGCCGACACGCGCATTCGCGACCTTGCGGGCGCTTATGGCATGGTGGAGCCCAGCGAGAGCGTTACACTTGACTTTTCGCAGGATGCAGCCGCGGGCGCCAACGCGACCGCGACCGCTCAGTAGCAAGACGGTAGCTGAGTATGACAAATGACTATCGCCGCGGTTCCGATGGGGGCCGCGGTTCTGGACGTCCCTCGTCGCGGGGACGTTCTGGTTATCAAGGAACGGGTCGGCAATCTTACAACGCCGGGCAGTCCCGTGGCAACGACCCGGCGTCGCGACTTCGCGGCTCGGGCGGCCCTCAAGTGCATAACACCAGGTCGCGCAAGAGTTCGTCGACCGAATGGCTCACAGGCGCGCCTCTGCCTCGCCGCAAAGCCGTCATGGGATTCATTGGGCTTGGCTTGGGCTTGGGCGTCTTTCGCCTTGCCGACTATCAAATTGTCGAAGCCGATAAACTGCGCGAGCGTGCCGATGCGCGCCGCCTGCTTGCGCAGACCCTCTATGCCAAACGCGGCACCATCTACGACCGCAACGGTAACGTGCTGGCGTCGTCGGTCGAATGTCGCAACATCGCCGTGAACCCGCAGCTTGTCGAGGATGTTGACAAGACGGTGTCGGCGCTGGTCAAGGCAACTGGAATCGATAAAAAGACCTGCCGCAAGCTCGTCGAGTCCGATGGCACCTGGGTGTATATCAAGCGCCAAGTGGACGAAGACGATGCTGCGGTGCTGGAGAAGAAGAACCTGCCCGGCGTGCTTTTTGAGCAGGCCATGAAGCGCGTATATCCATACGGCAATCTGGCATCGCAGGTGCTGGGTGTAGTGAATGTGGACAACGACGGCTTGACGGGTCTCGAAAAGCAATACAACAAGCTTCTGACCGGCACGAACGGTTCTCTCGTGCGCGAGCGCGCGAGGGACGGCAGCTATATCGCGGGCGGTGCCTATAAAAAGGTGGCCGCGGTCGACGGCGTTGATATCGTGACGACGCTCGACGTCAATATCCAGCGTGCGGCTGAGGATGCTCTGGCAGAGGCTGTCGAGAAGACAAAGGCCAAGAACGGCTCGGCTTTGGTCACCGACCCCACGACCGGTGAAATTCTCGCAGCCTGCTCGTACCCGACCTACGACCAGACCGATCTGGAGAACGCCAAGACCGAGGATATGAACCTGCGCCTGGTCACTGACGCCTACGAGCCCGGCTCGGTCTTTAAGACGCTCGTGGCGGGCGCCGGCTTCGACTTGGGCGTCGTACGATCGAGTACGTCGTTTGAGGTGCCGGCGAGCATCAAGGTGGGCGACGATACCGTTACCGATGCCGATAAGCGCGACTATGGCATGACCATGGATGTGCGCGAGATGATGCGCCGTTCGTCCAATGTGGGCTTTGTCCTGGTGGGGCGCAAGATCGGTGCCGACGACTTTGCCGCCTATGTGGACAAGTGGGGCATCGGTCACAGCTCCGGTGTCGATTTTCCGGGCGAGAGCCTGGGCATCGTCAAGGAGCGTGACCAGTATGACGGCGCCACGCTGGGATCGATGAGCTTTGGACAGGCGCTGTCCGTCTCGCCGATTGAGATCGCACGTGCCGTGGGCGGCATCGCCAACGGCGGCGTGATGATGACCCCGCACTTCTATAAGTCCAGCAAAGGCGACGAGAAGGACTGGGGCGAAGGCGAACGCGCGATTTCTGAGGACGCCGCATCCCAGGTGACATCGTGCATGCAGACGGTCGTGTCCGAGGGAACGGGCGTTGGCGGCGCGGTTGACGGCTATGACGTGGCGGGTAAGACCGGTACGGCCGAACGAGCCGACGAGAACGGCGGCTACCTCAAGGAGAACTACATGTCGTCCTTTATGGGCTTTGCGCCGGCACAATCGCCCAAGGTGCTGTGCTATATCACGCTCGACGGAACGCCGAGCGGCTCAGATGCCGCTGCGGTGCCGTTCCAGTCCATTATGGCCAACGCGCTCGACGTGCTGGGTATCCCGCACACGAAGTAGGGGGTTACAATCTTTGGGGCGTGGTTTGTTGTCCCATATGAGGGTGTTCACATGCCCTGCACCACGCATGTGCGGCGCTGGGATACAATACGCCGATAGCATTATTAGGTTTACAGGGGAGCTGCAATGATAGAGATCGCCGTCAACAACCTCGCGGCCGCAACAGGGGCCCGAACCGTGACGGGAGAAGCCGATCGGGTATGCCGCGGTTGCGTTATCGACTCGCGTCAGGTCGAGGAAGGGACGATTTTCGTCGCCTTTCCCGGTGAAAACGTCGACGGCAATGATTTTGCTTCCCGTGCCGTCCAGTCGGGTGCCGGCGCCGTCGTGATGACGCGTGAGCCCGAGGCCGAGCTGGTCTCGCTGGCGCAGGACAAGGGCTGTGCCATCTTGCTGACCGATGATCCCGAGGACTTTCTGCTGCGTTTGGCGCACGCGTACCGTCTGGAGCTTGGCTGCCTGGTCGTTGGTATTACCGGTTCCATCGGCAAGACGACGACCAAGGACGTGCTCGCCGCCGTGCTCGCCAAGCGCTATCGTGTCTGGGCCACCAAGGGCAATTTCAATAACCTGATCGGCATGCCGCTCACGGTGCTTTCTGCTCCGGCCGATACCGAGGTCCTGGTGCTCGAGATGGGCATGAACCATTTCCACGAGATTGAGCGCCTGTCCCAGTCCGCCAATCCCAACCTTGCCATCGTGAGCAAGATTGGTACCTCTCACATCGGCATTTTGGGCAGCCGCGAGAACATCGCCCGCGCTAAGGCCGAGATTGTCCAGGGTATGTGCGCCGCCGGCGACTTCTTGCCGCTGCTGGTTTTGGGCGGTGAGGACGACTTTACGCCGTTCATTCGCGATACGTTCGCCCAGCCTGCTGGTATCGATGTGATGCTGGCCGGCGTCTCGGACGATGATGAGGTCCGTGCCCGCGACATTCGTGTTGATGACGAGGGCCGTCCGGTCTTTACGCTCGATTTTGGCCAGGGTGAGACGACCGATACCATGCTTGCCATCCCCGGCGTGCAGTCCGTCCCAAATGCCGTTAAGGCCGCCGCAGTTGCCTATCGCCTGGGCGTGACGCCCGAGCAGATCGATGCTGCCTTTAGGGGCCTCACGATCACCGGGCACCGCCAGGAGATCAAGCGCGCCAAGAGCGGTGCCCGCGTCATCGACGATTCCTATAACGCCAGCGCCGAATCCATGGCTGCTGGTCTCGATCTGCTGTGCTCGCTTTCGTGCACGGGGTCTCGCATGGCGATCCTGGGCGAGATGGGCGAGATGGGCGATGAGGCTCCTCGCATGCATGAGCTCGTGGGCGCCTATGCCGCCGCCAAGAAGCTCGACATGCTGGCGTGCGTGGGTGGTGAGCTGGCCCAGCTTATGGCCGATGCCGCGCGCATGATGGGCATGGACGAGGACCGCATCCAGGTGTTCTCCGATTATCAGCAGGTGCTCGACCGCATGGGCGGCGCGCTTGAAAAACATGATGTTGTACTGGTCAAGGGTTCCCGCTTTGTTGAGCTCGACCGCTTTGTGGAAGGTGTGTGCTAGCCCATGTTCGGCAATCCCTCGTATCCAACGTATCAGGCTTTTTTGGGGCTTGGCATCGCCGCTGCCATTGCGCTGCTGCTCATGCCGTGGTGGATCAAGCTACTTAAGGTCGAGGGTATCGGCCAGCAGGTTCGTGCCGACGGCCCCAAGCGTCATTTGGTTAAGCAGGGAACGCCCACCATGGGTGGCGTTGTCATTCTCGTCGCGATTTCGCTGACCTGCCTGCTGATGGGCAAGCTCACCACCGAGCTCGTGCTCGTGCTGCTCGCCACGCTGGCGACAGGCGTGCTGGGCCTGATCGACGACCTGACCTCCGTTACGCATGGGCGCTCGCTCGGTCTGACGCCTCATGCCAAGATGATCGGCCTAACCATTATCTGTGTCACCTTTACGGTACTTGCCGTTAACTGGTGCGGCGTCGCCCCCGAGATTCGTTTTCCCGGTGGGTTGACGATTGACCTTGGCGTGCTTTCGACCACCATCTGCGGCCTTTCGTTCCCGTGGCTCTACATTGTCTTTTGCTGGCTGATGATCGCCGGTCTTTCTAATGCCGTGAACCTGACCGATGGCCTTGACGGTCTTGCTGGCGGCACCTCCATGATTGCCATGCTCGCCATGGCTGCCATGGCGTTTTTGCACGGAGACGTGAACCTGTCCATCTTCTGCACCGCGTGTGCCGGTGCCTGCTTGGGCTTTCTGTGGTTCAACTGCTATCCGGCGAGCATCTTTATGGGCGATACCGGCTCGCTTGCCCTAGGCGCCGCGTTTGCCTGCACGTCCATCATGACCAACACCGAGGTCGTCTCCCTCATCATCGGCGGCCTGTTTATCGTTGAGACCCTGTCGGTCATGATTCAGGTTGTCTACTTCCACTTTACGCACAAGCGCGTCTTCCTTATGGCGCCCATCCATCATCATTTCGAAAAGAAGGGCTGGGCCGAGACCAAGGTCGTCATCCGTTTTTGGATTATCGCTGCTGCCTTTGGTGCCGTTGGCCTTGCCCTGTTCTTCCAGTTGGGATAGTGGTCTTTCATGCCTCTTGCTGATGTCTTTAGCCTGCTCGTTTTGGGTCAGGGCAAATCCGGTCTCGATGTCGCCCGCTGGGCGCTGGCACATCCCGAGCGCGTAAGTGCCGTTACCGTGTATGGCGGTGGCACCTCTGAACCCAATGACGCCACGCGTGCGCTCGAGGCTGCTGGTGCGTCGTTTGTCTATGGGACCGAACAGGTCGAGGGCGCCTATGACGTATGCGTGACGTGCCCGGGCATCTCGGAGTTCTCGGGCTTCTTTAAGGCCGGGCGCGAGCATGCCGCCCAGATTATGGGTGAGCCCGAGTTTGCCTATCGCCTGTCGCCCGATAACTGGATTGCCATCACGGGCACCAACGGCAAGACGACCACCACGTCGCTGGCTGATTATCTGCTTAAGGCTGCCGGCGAGGCCAGCGTTGCTGTCGGCAACATCGGCGAGCCGCCGGTCAACGAGATTGACGGCCGAGCCCACAACGAGTGGTTTGTGGCTGAGCTCTCGAGCTATCAGATTGCTACGACAACCGAGCTCCACCCCCGCGTGGCGGTGCTGCTCAACATCACTCCCGACCACTTGGGCTGGCATAAGAGCCATAAGAACTACGCGCTTGCCAAGATCAAACTGTTTGACAATATGGTCGATGACGATCTGGCGGTTGTCGACGTCGAAGACGCCGGCATTCACGAGTTCGATGAGTACATCTACACGCCGGGTCGTCGCATCTGCAAGGTTGCCTTTGACGAGCCTGAGGGCGAGGATGCCGCCTTTGTGCGCGACGGCAAGATGGTCGTGCGCCTGAAGGGCGTCGAGACCCCGCTCATCGCTACATCCGAGCTCAAGATCTCGGGCCATCACAATGTTATCAATGCCCTGTGCGCCGCCACGGCTGCCTTGGCGGTCGGTGCCGATGTCGATGGTGTCTGCCGCGGTCTTGCCTCGTTCCAGCCGCTCGAGCACCGCGTGGAGCCGTGTGGCGAGATTGACGGCGTGCGCTACGTCAACGATTCCAAGGCGACCAACACCGATGCGGTCGAGAAGGCACTGACGGCATTTCCCGATGACGACGTGATCTTGCTGCTCGGCGGCCACGATAAGGGCACGCCGCTCACGGACTTCGCGCGCGTTGTTATGGATAACGTACGCTCGGTCGTCTGCTTTGGCGATGCGCGCGAGCGTTTCACCGCCGCTATGGACGAGGCCGATGTCGACGGCGATGTGGATATCGCCCAGGCGGATGACCTGCGCGATGCCGTGGACGTCGCCCGTTCGCTGTCGAGCCGTGGCGACGTGATCTTACTTTCTCCTGCCTGCTCTTCGTTCGATGAGTTCTCGGGCTATGAGGAGCGCGGCCGCGTGTTTAAGGACTATGTGGCCCAGCTTGCCGCTGCGGCGAAATCGCAAATGGAATAGGGGTTGCCGGTGAGAGAGGAGAGCCCCCGACAAGGTATGAGGAGGCCCGACTCGGACCGTGCTTCCTCGCGGCGCAGCACACCGCGTTCCGGTCGCGGCGGGCAGTCGTTTAGCGAACGCTATATTGCCGGCGTTCCCGCCCGTATCATGCGCCCCCGTTTGATATTCATGGCCTGCTTGTTTACCTTGGTATGCTTTGGCCTGCTGATGGTGTACTCGGCGTCTTCGGTCGAGGCGCTGCACGAGAATGGCTCGGCGACGTTTTTTCTGGGTCGACAGGCCGCGTTTGCCGTGGTCGGTGTTCTGGCGCTGATTGCCATCGTGCGCGTTTTGCCGGACAGCTGGTTTGGGGAGGATGTGCTCAGGATCTTCCTCATAGGCATGATAGGGCTACTGTTTCTGGTGTTCTTGGTGGGCAGCGGCAGCCGTGGCGCCACGCGCTGGCTTAACATCGCCGGTATTCAGTTCCAGCCTTCCGAGTTTTTAAAGCCATTTGCCATTGCGTATTCGGCCATCATGCTTGATCGCTTCTTTTCGCCCGGTGGCAACATCAACGAATTCCTTCGCAAGATGGGCATCTACCTGGGCATTTCGCTCTTTCTGATCTTTATCCAGCCCGATTTCGGTACCGTTCTGATCATCCTGTTGACCCTCATGTGCATGGCGTTGTTTGCGGGTCTCGACCCCAAATTTATCATCGGCGTGATAATCTTCGGCATTCTCGTGATCGTGATTGCGCTTGTTGCAGAGCCGTACCGTATGGTGCGCATTCAGGTTGCCTTGAACCCTTGGGCCGACGAGTATGGTGACGGCTATCAGGCCACGCTTGCCATCATGGCCTTTGCCTCGGGCGGTCTGTTCGGCCGTGGCATCGGCAACTCAACCATGAAGTACTCGTATCTGCCCGAGGCGCACAATGACTACATCCTGGCCATCATTGGCGAGGAAGTTGGTTTTGTCGGAACCGTGCTGTTCTTCTTGGTGTTTGCGATGCTGATCTACTCGGCGTTTCGCATTGCCGAGCAAGCGACCGATCGTCGGGGCGCGCTCATGGCGTCTGGCTCCGCGGTCATTCTTGCGGTGCAGTTTTTGATCAATGCGCTGGGCATCCTCAACGTGTTTCCCATGACGGGTAAACCGTTGCCGTTTATTAGCTACGGCGGTTCGTCGATTATTGTGTCGCTCATGCTTGCCGGGTTGATCCTGCGCGTTTCGTACGAGAGCGCCCGCCGCGATGAGTATGACCGCCGCCGTGAGAGCTTTGCCGTTATGGACGAGAGCACCGCCGGCGTAGCCCATGTGCGCGGTGAACGACCTTCGCGTAGCGGCTTTACCGTTCTGGATGGTTCTGCATCCGAGCCGGCAGCTCGTCCACGTCCGCGGACGGCTCCGCAAGGTCGTCCTCAGCGCCCCAGCCCTCGCAACGCGGGCGGCGGATATAATCGAATCGATTTGAACTCGGACCCGTCGGCGCGTCTGCGCACCGACGACCAGGGACCGCGCGTACGAAGGGACTATCATGACCGATAAAATGACGGTTGCCATTGCCGCCGGCGGTACGGCAGGACACATCAACCCTGCACTCGCCTTGGCCGAGGAGCTTCGCGATCGCGGCCATCACGTGGTGTTTGTCGGCCAGTCGCGCAAGCTGGAGGGTCGCTTGGTTCCCGAGGCCGGGTTTGACTTTGTGCCCATTACGGTCACTGGCTTCGACCGCTCCCGTCCTTGGACGGCGCTGACCTCGCTGTGGCGTGTCAACAAGGCCAAGCGTGCGCTCGCTAGTCATTTCTCAAAGGTCGGCAAGCCCGACGCTGCCATCGGTTTTGGTGCCTATGTCGAGGTTCCGCTGCTGGGGTGGTGCAAGGGCGCGGGCGTTCCGTATCTGCTGCATGAGCAGAACTCTGTTCCGGGCCTGGCCAACAAGATGATGAACTCCCACGCCGCCCGCGTGTGCATCTCGGTGCCGGCAGCGCGTTCGGTCTTTGAGCGCGAAGGTGACCCTGGCCACGTGCTCATGACAGGCAACCCCGTACGTCGCTCGGTAATCGAGGGCGATCGCGCTCGCGGCCGCAAGGCACTTGGCGTTCCCGAGGACGCTACGCTGCTGCTCGTCTTTGGCGGTTCACTTGGCGCCCAGCACCTCAACGAGCGCGTGGTTTCGCTCAAAAACGAGCTGCTTTCGCGCAAGAACCTCTATGTGTTGCATTCGACGGGCGCTGACGGCTTTGAGGAGACCGAGCGCGCTTTGGCGCTGACGCCCGAGGAGGCGAAGCGTTACCGCGTCCAGCCTTACATCGACAACATGGGCGATATGCTGGCTGCTGCCGATTTGGTGCTCTCGCGTTCGGGCGCATCGAGCGTGGCCGAGATCGCTGCGCTTGCCGTGCCATCGGTGCTCGTGCCGTATCCGCATGCGACGGCCGACCACCAAACCACCAATGCCCGTTATCTGGTCGACGCCGGGGCTGGCGTGCTCTGCGCCGATGCCGATATCGACGGTTCCGCCTTTGCCGATGAGCTGCTGCACCTGGTCGATGATGCGGCGGCGCGCGAGGCCATGCGTCAGGCGGCGCGTGGTCTGGCTCAGGATAGGGCCGCCGCTCTTCTGGCCGATGCGGTAGAGGGTTTGCGTTAGTTAGACGGGATATCGTCGGTCGCCCTCGCGCTGATGCGGTAGGTGCGGTACAGTTAACGGGTTACAGGCAGTGTTTACGCAAGGAGTACACGAGCACATGGCTGATTCCCAGACTGCAACCTCCGCGCCCGAGTTTAAGAGCGCCCACTTTATCGGTATCGGCGGCGCCGGCATGAGCGGCATCGCCCTCGTTCTGCACGAGCGCGGTTATGCCGTTACCGGCTCCGACCTTAAGACGTCACGTTATATCCGCCAGCTTACCCGCGCTGGTGTGAAGGTGCATGTGGGCCATGAGGCCGCCACGATCGACGAGGTCAAGCCCGACGTGGTTGTTGTCTCCACCGCTATTCCGGAGTCCAACCCTGAACTCGTGCGCGCTCGCGAGCTTGGTATTCCCGTGTGGCCCCGCGCCAAGATGCTCTCTGCTTTGGGCCACGGCTACACGACTGTCGCTGTTGCCGGCACGCATGGCAAGACCACCACGTCTTCGATGTGCGCCACCATGCTCGACCGCATGGGTCTGGATCCGAGCTTCTTGATCGGTGGCATCGTCGAGGGCTATGACACGAACGGCAAGAACGGCTCGGGCGACTACTTTGTCGCCGAGGCCGACGAGTCCGACAGCTCCTTCCTGTTCCTGAACCCCAACGTAGTCATTGTGACCAACGTCGAGGCCGACCACCTCGATCACTACTCGGGTATCGAGGAGATCGAGGCGACTTTCGCCAAATTCATGAGCCTGGTGGGCGAGGACGGCACTGTCATCGTCTGCGGTGAGGACCCGCATCTGGTCGAGCTCGCCAAGTCGACGGGCCGTCACGTGCTTTCCTACGGCTTTGCCGAGAGCAACGACATCGTCTGCATGCACCCGGATGTTAAGGGCATCCAGAGTGACTTTATCGTTCGCTTTGAGGACGGCACTGAGCATGCTGTGGAGATCAAGAGCAATCCCGGTCGCCACAACATGCTCAACGCCACGGCGGTGCTCACCGTCGCACATGTCCTGGGCCTTGACATCGACGCCGCCGCCAAGGCGCTCTCGAGCTTTGAGGGCGTCCGTCGTCGCTTTACCCACGTGGGCGATATCGATGGCATCACCGTAGTCGATGATTACGGCCATCACCCCACCGAGATCAAGGCGACGCTTGCCGCCGCTTCGTCGCTGGGCTACAAGCACGTCGACGTCGTGTTCCAGCCGCACCGCTATTCGCGCCTGCAGGCCCTGTGCGACGACTTTGCCGATGCATTTGCCAATGCCGATAAACTGCTGCTGATTGATGTGTTCTCGGCTGGCGAGATGCCCATTCCGGGTGTCACCTCTAAGATGCTCGCCGATACCGTGCGCGCCAAGCATCCTGGCAAGGAGGTCGTGTACTGCTCCAGCCGTCTTGAGCTCAATCAGGAGCTCGAGCAGATGGTGGGCGAGGGCGACCTGCTGCTCACCATGGGTGCCGGTGACGTTACGACCGTAGGTCCCGAGTTTATCGAGTATCTGACTGCCAAGAAAGACGCTTAAGTCTAATGGGTCTGTTTAACGCCGTCATGGCGCTCTCGGGCATGATCGACACGGATGTGATTGAGGACGAGCGCCTTGCGCGTCATACGAGCTATCGTATCGGCGGCAAGGCCGACCTCTTTGTGACGTGCCATAGCTATCATGCCCTTCGCCGCGCCGTGGCGGTGCTCGATCGCGAGCAGGTGCCGTGGGTCATCATCGGCAAGGGCTCCAATCTGCTGGTTGCCGATAGCGGTTATCGCGGCGCCGTCATTTCGCTCGGACGTGAGTTTCAGCGCACGGTTGTTGCCGATGACGGTTGTACGCTGACGGTCGGTGCGGGCGTGATGTTTGCGCGCCTGGTCAACGATGCCCTGTCGCGTAGCCTCTCGGGCCTTGAGTTTGCCGTTGGCATCCCTGGTTCGGTCGGCGGTGCGATATCTATGAATGCCGGCACACGGACCGAGTGGATTGGCTCGCTGGTTGAGGATGTCGTAACGTTTGACCCGGCATCCGGTATCAAGCATTATGCCGGGTCCGAGATCACTTGGGGCTACCGCGAATGTAGCCTTCCCCGCAATGAGATCATCCTCGAGTGCGTGCTCAAGCTTAAACCGGCGCCCAAGGCCGACATTCGCGAGCGCATGGAACGGTACCTGACGAGGCGCAAGCGTACGCAGCCCATGGGTCGCGCATCCTGCGGGTCGGTCTTTCGTAACCCGCCCGATGCGAGTGTGGGCAAGCTTATCGAGGATTGTGGATTAAAGGGTTTTTCGATTGGCGGCGCGGAAGTTTCGCCCGTTCACGCTAATTTTATCGTTAATAACGGAACTGCCTCGGCCGATGACGTTGCCGCGGTTATCAGACATGTGCACGGAAAGGTGAGGGAGGCGTATGGCATCGAGCTCAGACCGGAAGTTAAATTCCTCGGCTTCTAGAGCATCGAAACCCACCTTCCGCCGCGCCGGAGGGCGTTCCGGCGCGCCTGCCAAACCTCAACGTAATACCGTTGCGCACTCTAAGTCTGTCGGGCATGCTCGACAGACCAGTCGTCCGGTCGTCGGCTCGCAGCTCGGTAATCGTCCGGCCGCAAAAAAGTCCTCGCGTCCCTCGGTGACGTCAAAGCCTGTTATGGGCGCCAAGCCTGCCCGTCCCATGGCAACCCCCAAGCCCTCGACGGGAACTAAAGCGCCGCGTCCAGGTCGCACGCTGGGCGCATCGAAACCGCGCTCGCTGACATCGGTGCCGGCTACCGCCAAGAAGCCTTCGAGTAAAAAAGGCGTCAACCCGTTGTCTTCACTTGGGGCGATGGTAAATAAAACATCAGACGCCGCTTCTGTCGTTACAGGCAAAGGCAAAATCGTGGGCGGCGTTCTGGCCGTCTTGGCCGTGCTCGTCGTCGTTGCCATCGTGGTGATCAACTCTGGATTGTTTACCGCCACTGATATTCAGATTCAAGGCAGCGAGCATGTGACGAAGCACGATGCTATCCAGCTGATCGACTTGCCCGAGGGAACGTCGCTATTTAACGTCGATCCCGACCAGATTACCGAGGATCTCAAGCAGAACCCGTGGGTCTCGGGCGTGGATGTCCAGCGCCAGTTTCCCCATACGCTTATCATCACGCCGACGGAGCGTAAAGTTATCGCCATTGCGTATATCAGCTCCGACGACCTTGCCTGGGCTATCGGAGACGATGACACCTGGATCGCCCCACTGTCGACGTCGGTCGAAGTGGACGACCAGGGCAACGTCATCACGACAGGGCAGGGCTCAAATACCTTGACCGGAATCGATGCCGCGCTGGCGCTCGCCAGGCATTATGGCGCGGTGTTGTTGACTGATGTCTCGGCGGATGTCGCTCCGGTTTCCGGCCAGGCGGTGAACTCCAAAGCCGTTAAGGCCGGTCTGGATTATGTGCGTGGTTTTTCGAGCGAGTTCTTGGGACAAGTCAAGGATATTTCCACGCCTTCGGTCGAAGCCATCTCGGCAAACCTCAATAACGGCATTGAGGTGTCGCTGGGCGATTCGGACGATATCGCCAAGAAGGAACGCGTAGTCACCAAGTTGCTTTCGCAGGTAGAGGGCGTAACGTATATCAATGTGCGCTCTCCGGGCAACTACACATTTAGGAATGCCCCGACCTCGTAGCGCTGGTTGATGCTTTGTTGAGGGGCCATACCACGCCGTTTATCTGGTTTGTTTGGTTTTCACGGTCAATTATTTGACTGATACGTTCATAATGTGCAAACATAATACGGTTTACCTTTGCATTTACTTTCAACCTGAAGGTTAATGTGCGCAGGGGTCGACCCATGCTATGGCTATAACCTTTGTTCGGAGGACCGACATGCACGAGACAGAGATCAACAACTACCTTGCCGTCATTAAGGTGGTCGGCGTCGGCGGCGGCGGTACCAACGCGGTCAATCGAATGATCGAAGAGGGCATCCGCGGCGTCGAGTTTGTTGCCATCAACACCGATGCTCAGGCACTCGCGATCTCTGATGCCGATATCAAGGTGCACATCGGCACCGACCTTACCCGCGGCCTGGGCGCCGGCGCCAACCCCGAGGTTGGCCGCAAGGCTGCCGATGAGTCCCGCGACGACATTGCCGAGGCGCTCGCTGGCGCCGACATGGTGTTTATCACCTGCGGTGAGGGCGGTGGCACCGGTACCGGCGCTGCTCCCATCGTTGCCGATATCGCGATGAACGAGGTCGGCGCACTGACCGTCGCCGTCGTGACCAAGCCCTTCACCTTCGAGGGCCGCAAGCGCAAGAAGAGCGCCGAGGAGGGCATCAAGACCCTCTCCGATTGCGTCGACACCATGATCGTCATCCCTAACGATAAGCTGCTCGACATCGCCGAGAAGAAGACCACCATGCTCGAGGCCTTCGCGATTGCCGATGGCGTCCTTTCCCAGGGCACTCAGGGCATCACCGACCTCATCACCGTCCCCGGTATCATCAACTTGGACTTCGCCGATGTTAAGACCATCATGAAGCAGGCCGGTACCGCCATGATGGGTATCGGTACCTCTTCTGGGGATACTCGTGCCGTCGACGCTGCCCAGCAGGCCATCTCCAGCCCGCTGCTCGAGAGCTCCATCGATGGTGCCACGCGCGTGCTGCTCTCCATCGCTGGTTCCAAGGACCTGGGCATCCAGGAGATCAGCGACGCCGCCGACGTTGTCGCCAACGCCGTCGACCCCGAGGCGAACATCATCTTCGGTACCGTTGTCGACGAGTCCCTGGGCGATCAGGTGCGTATCACCGTCATCGCTACGGGCTTCTCCGACTCCAACGTCAACCGTCAGGATGAGCTCTTTGCCGCTCAGCAGTCTCAGAGCAAGGCCGCTGCTTCCGGTGAGCCGCAGCGCACCGCTCCGGCCACCAGCCCGGCTCAGGCCGCTCCGACCCGCAACGTCGGTGGCACCGAGCTGCCCAACTTTGGCAACGACCAGTTCGAGCTTCCCGACTTCCTGAAGCGCGGTAGCTTCTAGTTCGTTTTTCTCAACGACCTGCACGGGGTGTGTCCATTTGGATGCACCCCGTTTTGTTTCTCGTTTGTAAACGAAAGCCTCCAATCTCCTTACGTTCCCTTTACGTTTGGTCCCTACCGCTGCGGGTATCCTTTTAAGGAAGTATGACAGCCGTATAAACGCGGACTGCGCGGCGACGCCGCGGTACTTGTGTTATTAGGAGGCTTTAGTATGGCAGCACGTGCGGACAACGTTTCGCGTGTCGACCATGATGGAGTTACGTTGGTGGAAGGCGCGACATCCGATGTTCGCTTTGCCTTCACCGAGCGCGCCGGTGGCGTTTCCGAAGATACGTACTCCTCACTCAACTTGGGCTCGCATGTTGGCGATGATCCCTTTGCTGTTCAAGAAAATCGTCGCCGCGCACTCGAGGCTATGGGTGCCGCCGAGTGCGGGCACAACCTGCTCGTTCCCAATCAGGTCCATGGTGACCATACCGTTGCGGTGACCTCGAACGGCGCCGATGACCTTGAGGACGTCCGCGAGCAGATTGCCGAGGGCTGCGATGCCATCGTCTGCACGGCGCATGACGTGCCTGTGCTGCTCTGCTTTGCCGACTGCGTTCCCGTGGTGCTGGTGGCCCCTGGCGGATTTGCCGTGGTGCACTCCGGTTGGAAGGGCACGATTGCACGTATTTCTGCCAAGGCGTGCCAGGCGCTTTGCGATGCTGCCGGCTGCGATGCGAGCGACGTTTCCGCCTATATCGGCCCCCATATCCTGGGTGACGAATATGAGGTATCCCAGGAACTCATGGATCGCTTTGCCGCCGAGTTCTCGTGCATCGATGCGAGCACCTCTCGCATGCTCGATCTTTCCGCTGCCATTTGCGAGGCGCTGGTAGATGTCGGTGTCAACGCGGATGATATCGTGGATACCCAGCTTTCGACCGTGCGTCAGAACGACCGCTTTTATTCCTACCGTAACGAGAACGGCACCTGTGGGCGCCATGCTGCGATCGGCGTGATGCTATGAGAAAGATCGTATCGGTCCTGAGCGCCGCTGTGCTTACGCTTACGCTGTGCGCCTGTTCTTCGGGATCTTCTACCTCTTCCATTACCGTCGCCGGCTCCACGACCTGCCTTCCTATCGCTGAGATTGCGGCCGAGGGCTTTAAGGAGGAGGCCGGCATCGACGTGCTCGTTTCCGGTTTGGGTTCTTCCGCTGGCATCGAGGCCGTCAGCGCCGGCACGGCCGATATCGCCAGCTCCTCCCGTGGACTCAATGCCGACGAACAGGATCTGGGCCTGACTCCCATCGTCATTGCCCACGACGGTATCGCGGTCATCGTGAACGACGATAACCCGGTCGATAACCTCTCGACTGAGCAGCTCCGCGATATTTATGCCGGCAAGATCACCAACTGGAAAGAAGTCGGTGGCGAGGACCTGAGGATCCAGGTCATCAATCGAGATGAGGCGTCTGGCACGCGTGAGGCCTTCCGCACCATCGTGATGGACGGCACCCCGTTCGATCGCCGGTCCGCCGTTCTTTCGGGCACGGGCCAGGTGCGCGACGTGGTATCTCGTTCGCGCGGTGCCATCGGCTACATTTCGCTGGGCTTCGTCGATAGCCTCAACGCCAAGACCTCGGTTAAGGCCGTCTCAGTCAATCATGTTGAGGCGTCCGAGAAGACGGTCGCGAGTGGCGGCTATCCCATCTCGCGCGACCTTTACTTCTTTGTGAAGGGTGCGCCTTCGCAGCAGGCGCAAGATTACATCGACTACGTGACGTCCGAAAAGATGGACAAGCAGATTCGCGAGGCGGGCTTTATCCCCGTCACCAACGACGAGAAGGGGAGTGAATAGCATGGAAGCACAGGAAAACTCCCAGACTGAGCAGAATGCTCAGGCGCCCAAGAGGCGCGAGCTGGCGCTCGTATCGCGCAGCACCTATATCAAGGAGAAGGCGCTGCAGTGGATCTTCTTTGCCTGCGCGTTCTTGGCGGTTGTTACCGTCATCCTGATATTTGTCTTTACCACGTACTCGGCGCTGCCCGTCTTTACCGACATCGGTCTGGCGGATTTCTTTAGCTTTACGTGGGCGCCCTCTGAGGGCCACTACGGCATCGTATCGCTGCTTGCCGGCTCGGGTCTGGTGACCGTCGGTGCGCTCGCCATGGGTGTGCCCCTGGGCGTGGGTACGGCTGTGTATCTGGTCGAGATCGCCGGCAAGCGCGTACGCAAGCTCATCAGCCCTGCCGTTGACCTGTTGGCCGGCATCCCTTCTATCATCTATGGCTTCTTTGGCATGATCATCATCCGTCCGTTTATCGCGCAACTGACCGGTGGTCTTGGTTTTGGTGCGCTGACGGCGTGGTTCGTGCTTGCCATCATGATCGTCCCTACCATCACCACGCTCACCATCGATGCCCTCAATTCCATTCCCATGGGTATTCGCGAGGCATCGTATGCCATGGGTGCTACTAAGTGGCAGACCATCTATAAGGTCGTGCTACCTGCCGCCAAGCTGGGTATCGTGGATGCCATCGTGCTGGGTATGGGCCGTGCCATCGGCGAGACCATGGCCGTGCTCATGGTCGTGGGTAACGCCCCGGTTATTCCCGACAGCATTGCGAGCCCCATCTCGACGCTCACGAGCCAGATCGCGCTCGACATGAGCTATTCCTCGGGTCTGCACCGCTCGGCGCTGTTCGGCATGGGCGTGGTCCTGTTTATCATCTCCGCCACGCTGGTGGGCGTCGTCCGTCTGATTTCCAAGAAAAAGAGGGGGTAGGCTATGTTCGATTCCGTTGACGCGACGGTCGATACGACCTCGTCGCGCGAGCGCATCAAGCGTGCCCTTTCCCACGGCAAGAAGGGCCGCATCAACAAGGACCTGTCCAACAAGATCATGCTTGGCGTGTTTCGTGCCGCGGCATACATCACCACACTGGTGCTGGTCGCTATCATCGCCTACGTGGTCATTAACGGCCTGCCGCATATCTCGCTCGACTTTATCTTCGGTTGGCCCCAGGGCGTCAACGCCGAGGGCGGAATTTGGCCCACGATCGTCTCGACCGTCTATGTGACGGCGCTCGCCATGCTTATCTGCACGCCGATTGCTGTGCTGGCAGCCGTCTATCTGGCCGAGTACGCCAAGCAGGGCAAGGTCGTCGAGCTCATTCGCTACGCTGCTGACGCTTTGGCCTCGGTGCCCTCTATCGTTATGGGCTTGTTTGGCTACGCCTTGTTTGTCGAGGCCATGGGTCTGGGCCTTTCGATGGTCTCGGCCGCTCTGGCACTCGCGCTCTTGATGCTTCCCATCGTCATGCGCACCACCGAAGAGGCCATTCGCGCCGTTCCGCGCTATATCCGTTGGGGCGCGTACGGCCTGGGCGCCACCAAGTGGCAGGTCGTCTCCAAGATCGTGCTTCCTTCTGCCTTTGGCCGTATTGCCACGGGCATCGTCCTCGCCATTGGCCGTGCCATTGGCGAGACCGCGGTGGTGCTCTACACCATGGGCCAAGCCATCAATCTACCTATTTCGCCGCTCGATTCCGGCCGCCCCATGACGGTTCACCTGTACCTGCTTGCAAACGACGGCATCAACATGAACGCAGCCTACGGCACCGCGCTCTTGCTGATGGTGATCATTCTGGCCTTCAACCTGTTTGCGCGCTTCCTGTCGCGCAAGCGTCGCTAGTTAAGGAGTCCCATGTCCGTTTATCAGTCCGCTCCCACGCTGGAGCAAGCGGCCATTACGGCCAAGGATTTCAACTTTTGGTACGGTGACTTTCATGCGCTGACGGGGCTTGACCTCAACATCGCCAAAAACGCCATCACCGCCTTCATTGGCCCTTCGGGCTGCGGCAAGTCGACGTTTTTGCGCTGCATCAACCGCATGAATGATCTGATCGAGGGTACGCGCGTCGAGGGCACCATGACGCTCGACGGCAATGATATCTATGCCGAGGGCGTCGACCCGGTCGACCTCCGTCGTCGCGTGGGCATGATCTTTCAGCAGCCCAACCCGTTTCCCAAATCCATCTACGAGAATGTCGCCTTTGGCCCTCGTCTACAGGGCGTGACTAGCAAAAGCGACCTCGATGACATCGTGGAAGAATCGCTCAAGCGCGCCAACCTCTGGAAAGAGGTATCCAATCAGCTCAACAAGGATGGTTTGGCGCTCTCGGGCGGTCAGCAGCAGCGTCTGTGCATCGCGCGCGTGCTTGCGGTGCAACCCGATGTTCTCCTGATGGACGAGCCCTGCTCCGCCATCGACCCCACGTCCGTCTCTAAGGTCGAGGATCTGATGGCCGAGCTGGCGCCCGAGATGACGATCATCATCGTCACGCATTCAATGCAGCAGGCAGCTCGTATCAGCGACTACACCGCATTCTTCTTGCAGGAAGTTGCCGGCGAGCCCGCCACGCTCATCGAGTATGGTCAAACCGACGCGATCTTCACCAGCCCGGTGGACTCGCGGACGGAAGACTATATCACCGGCCGCTTTGGCTGATCGGTGCGACTAGTCCCAAGCCGATCGGACCTAGTCCGGTGCGTATTCACTGTGCGGGCGGCATGACCGCACCCAACTGATTGGAGTGAACCATGCGCAAACTGTTTTCCCGTCAGCTCGTCGAGGCCCGTCACGAGATGCTGAGCATCTATGAGGCCGTCGATCTGGCCCTCCACGATGCCGTGAGGGCCTATGTGACCGACGACCGCAAGCTCGCCACCAAGACCAAGAAGCGCACGCTTTCGATTGACGCGCGCTGCGCCAACCTGGAGGCCGTCTGCTACAACCTGATCGCCACGCAGTCACCGGTCGCCTCCGACTTCCGCCTGCTTCAGACGATCATCTACGTCGACTTTAACCTGCAGCGCATGACCGATAAGGTCCGTCAGATCTGCCGTGCCACGCGTCATATGATCAAGGCCGACATCTCGCTGCCCAAGGAGCTTGTCGGCACGGTCGAGGCCGAGGCTGAGGCCGTCTACCAGGTGCTGGGCTCTTCGCTTTCCGCGCTCGTCACCAACGACATGTCCATCATCTGCAACCTGGCCGTCGAGGACGAGCCGGTGCATGCGGCGTACGAGAAGTTCTTCCGCACCTTTAACCGCATGGACACGGGCGATTTTATGGACGACGACAGCAACTATGACGACCTGCGCCGCGCCATCATGGTTTCGCGCTACCTCGATCGCATCGCCTCGATTTCCATCGATGCCGCCTGCCGTCTGACCTTCCTGCTGACTGGTCAGCGCATGAATGCCGGCGATATCGCCCGCACGGACGAGGACGAGCTCGAGAGCATGCGCGTGCCTTCGGGCGAGGGCGTCATCATGAGGCCCGCCGTCGATGCGCGCTACGTTGCCAAGGTGCCCGTTAACGAGGTCAGCGAGGGACTTCGCTACCTGCTCGATCATCTTGAGGACGAGGACGATGGCGAGGACGACGAGGAGTAAGTAATCCCGTTCGTCGAAAGATTGTAAATACCTAAGTGAGCGCGGCCTTGCACATGCGGGGCCGCGCTCTTGCGTTAGCATGGGACTACTTGTTTGGCTGTCAGCGGAGGCGATTGGCAATGGATAACTATTTGGACTTGATGCGCGCTCGCCGCGAGCAGATTCTGGAACGTTTTTATGCGGCGCTCGATCGCGCAGGCCGTCCCCACGACGCCGCGAGCCTCATTGCCGTGTCCAAGACCGTTGGTGTCGATGAGACCGTTGCCGCCATCCAGGCGGGGTATCGCCATTTTGCCGAGAACCGCCCGCAGGAGCTGGTTCGCAAGCTCACGGGTCTGGCGGAGCATCCGGAGCTGCCCGAGGTGCGCTTCGATATGATCGGCAACCTGCAGACCAATAAGATCAATGCGGTGCTGGGCTCAGCCGAGCTGATTCACTCGGTGGGTTCGCTGCATCTGGCGCAGGCGATCTCGAGCCGTGCTGTCCGCAAGATTGAGGCAGGTGAGCTCGCCGGCCCCCAGCGTGTGCTCATTGAGGTCAATGTGAGTGGTGAGGAGTCGAAGGGAGGCTTTTCGCCCGATGAGATTCGCGCCGCCGCGGGTGAGCTTGCGGAACTTGAGGGAATTTGCGTGCAGGGGCTTATGACTATGGCGCCCCGGGGGAATAAGGATGTGGCACGCCGCACCTTTGCGGGGCTTCGTGAGCTGAGGGATGAGCTGGAGGCGGCGCATCCCGATTTGAACCTGCCTGAGCTTTCCTGCGGCATGAGCGAGGACTTTGAGTCTGCCCTTGAGGAGGGCTCTACGCTCGTTCGCCTGGGCAGGGTAGTATTTAGCCCGGAGTTTGCAGTAAAATAAGGCTCTGAAGTGCGCACTGATTATCGGGGCGCCTGCACTAAACCGCGAGAGGACACAACCATGGGCTTCCTTGACGAGATTAAAAATAAGATACACCTGGGCGGCCAGCAGGGTTACGACCAGGGTTATGGCCAGGACGACGACTACGGCTACGATGACGGCTATGACGATAGTTATCAGGGCAACGGCTACAGCGGTGCTTCGGGCGAGGGCTTCTACACCCAAGACGAGCCGAGCAACGGCCTGCTTGGTCAGACGCGCCGCGGTGAAGCTGAGTCGGTTGCCGTGTATACGCGCTCCGGTCAGCTGGTCGGCGATGACTCCCGCCACGCCACGACGTATAACCCGCCTTCGCGCTCGCAGGACAGTGTTGCGAGCGGTTATCGTCCTGGTGCCTATGACACGCCGTCTAGCTACGCCGAGAACACCCGCGCCCGTGCCGCCGCTGCGCCTGCGCCTGCACCGAGCGATGCCTCGGCCTATGCGAGCAATATCATCAACGCCACACCGCAGCTGCCGGCCTATGTCCTGCGCCCCGAGAGCTATGACGACGTGGAGACCGTGGTGCGCCGCGTTCGCACCAAGCAGCCTGTCGCACTGATTTTTGTGGGCGTACGCACCGAAGTTGCCAAGCGCGTCTTGGACTTCTCTTACGGCTTTGCCTGCGGTCTGGGCGCCACGGTCAAGGAGGTAGGCGACCGCGTGTTCATGGTGCTGCCCGCCGGTTGCGAGGTCAAAGATTCCGATCTCAAGAAGCTTCGTGCGGACGGCTACCTTAAGTAAAGACAAGACGAGGAGATTCCCATCAACATCTACACTATCGTCCAGCTGGTCAACACGCTGTTCAATTTCTATTCCACGCTCATTGTCGTCTACTGCTTTATGACGTGGATTCCCATGAAGCAGGGTGGTTTGCTTCAGGATATTGCCGCGGTGCTTGATAGCGTGTGCGGTCCGTGGCTCAACCTGTTCCGTCGTTTCATCCCGCCGATGGGCGGTATCGATTTTTCGCCGGTCGTTGCGATTATTGCGTTGCAGTTGGTGCAGAGGCTGGTTCTGCAGCTTCTTATAGGTATACTCGTGTAGAACTGACTTAGTAACTTACGTCGGGCGTGTAGCGCCGAGGCGATGAAAAAGGAGACTTGTTATGGCTATTACCCCTGCAGACATCCAGGCTCAGACTTTCTCTGAGGCCAAGCGTGGCTACGATCCTGCTGAGGTCGACGTCTTCTTGGAGACGCTGTCCTCCGAGGTTGACGCTATGCTCGCTAAGATCGTCGACCTTAAGGGTCGTCTGACTGCTACCGAGCAGCAGCTTGCCGATGCGCAGGCTCAGCTTGCCCAGGCTCAGGATACCGCCGACCAGGCCGTTCCTGCCGCCCCCGTGGCTGCTCCCGCCCCTGACTTCTCCGCTCAGGAGCGCCAGATTTCCGCTGCCCTGATCGCTGCCCAGCAGACCGCTGAGACCATCGTCAACGATGCCAATGAGAACGCTGAGCGTATCCGCAACGAGGCTGACGCCAAGGCACGCGAGGTTATCCGCCAGGCTCTGACTGAAAAGCAGGCCGAGCTCGAGGAAATCGACCGTCTGAAGGCTTCCCGTGAGGAGTTCAAGGCCGAGTACCTCAAGCTCATCCAGCACTTTATGGACGATGCCCAGAACTCCTTCCCGGCCGACCTCATGGCCTCCACGCCGGTCGGTTCTGCCGCTTCTCCTGCGGTGACTGTTCCCGCCGAGCCGCTGCCCGTCGCTGACCCGGTTGTCCCTGTGGCCGATCCCTTCGCCCCGATTGACAACTTTGCCGCTGACGACCTGGACTAACATTCGGCCTACAATTTAGTGCCTAGAAAGGACCCGCAGCTTGCGGGTCCTTTTTTATGACTGTACCGGGGCGCGCAACATAAAAAACCGAGCCCTGCACATTAGTGGCGCAGAACTCGGCGAACGGGTGAGCGGTCAAGGGTGGGTTTTAAGGCATGTCCCAAAACCTACTTGAGGAGGAAGTCGGGGAGGGGAATGGTACGGGCCTCGCGATGCTCGGGATCGGCGATGTGGTCGGCAGGATATCCACAGACGAGCATGTGATAGGGATAGACGCCCTCGGGCAGGTTGAACTGCTCGCAGGCTAGCTCGGGCTTAAAATGGCATACCCAGCACGTTCCCAGGCCCTGCTCGGTGGCCTCCATCATCATCTGATCACACACGATGGACGTATCGATTTCGCTGGAATTCATCTGATCATACGGGCGCACCCAAGCGTCGTCGGTAACGCTGCAAATAAGGAAGATAAGCGGAGCGCCAAAGATAGACCCATCACGAGCAAACCGAGGCTGACAAGCAGCAGCCTTCTCCAGAAGCTCAGGCGTATCCAACACCATCACACGGGTTGGATGATTATTACAAGCAGAAGGAGCAATACGCCCAGCCTCAACAATGGCATCCACCACAGCCTGCTCAACAGGACGGTCCTCAAACGAACGACAAGAATACCGACCACGAGACAAATCCAAATAGCTCATAACAAGCCCTCCAACAATCAAAAACCAAACAAACCCAAAGTAACCCAAAGAGTACCCAAAGCAGCAATCGGCCAAACGTTCATCAAGGGCCAAAGTGTCCGAACGGGTACCAAAGGTCCCTTCAGCCAAACCCCCATTGCGCTACAACTATCAGCCAAAGTTCCCAATGGTGATACGTAAGGGAGCGGGCCCGACCACTAATACCTTTTGAACGACTCTGCTTGCAGCCGGAGTGAAAAAGGTATTAGTGGTCGGGCCCGCGACCGGTGGGATACGTGCCCCCAATTAACTGTTCTTCATGACAATCGAATCCACGACATCGGCCACATTCTCGCAGCAGTCGGCGCAGTACTCCAGGAAGGCGTAGACGTCACGCCAGGCGATGACCTCGAGCGGATCCTTACCGTTGACATGCAAGTTGCGCATAGCGTTGATGTAGAGTTCGTCGGCCTCGGACTCGATCGTGTTGATCTGGATGACGAGTTCGCGCAGGGTCTTGGACTTGCGGTAGTTGGGAAGCTCGACCATAAGGTCCTTCATGGCGCGGCAGGCATCGGTTACCTTGTGAGCGATGACGATGGCATCGGGGTGGATACTCTGGATGTTGGTGAAGTAGACGCGCTGCACGACGCCTTCGATGCGGTCGAGCACGGTGTCGAGCGAGCAGCTCATCAGGTCTAGATCCTCGCGCTCGAGCGGGGTGATAAAGGCGGTAAGCAGGGCGTCTTCGAGCTCGTGGTGCTTCTTGTCTGCCGCATGCTCAATCGCATGCATCTTATCGAGCATGTCGTGGATCTGCGCGGGGTCAAAGTTCTCAAAAATCTTGGTGAGCAGCTCTGCGGCCTGGACGGCGAGGTCGGCGCAGGCGACGTAGTTGTCAAAGTAGAACGAATCGGGTTTCTTTGCCATGGGTGGGTCCTTTCGAGGCGAAGACGGGTGGGCGAAGTGTTGCGGTCCGGATGGACGTTCGGTTTGACTAGAGGAACATCATGAACAGCTTGGCCATGACAAAGCTGATGAGTCCACAGGCGGGGAAGGTGAAGAACCAGGTGAACATCATGTCCTTGACTACGCCGAAGTTGATGGCCGAAAGGCGCTTGACGGCGCCGACGCCCATGATGGCGCAGGTCTTGATGTGAGTGGAGGACACGGGGATGCCGGTGAGCGTGGCAAGCAGCAGGTTTGCGGCGCCCGCCAGGTCGGCGGAGAAGCCCTGGTACTTCTCGAGCTTGACCATGCTCTGGCCAACGGACTTGATGATGCGCTCGCCGCCCACGCTGGTGCCGATGCCCATGGTGGCCGAGCACAGCAGCATAATCCAGATGGGGATGCCGGCATCGCCGACGCTCGTCTGGCCGCTGGCAAAGGCCACGCCTAAAAAGAGCACGCCGATGAACTTCTGTCCATCCTGCGCGCCGTGCATAAAGCTCATGGCCGCAGCGCTCGCGATCTGAGCGTATTTAAAGAAGACATTGGCACGTCGCCTGTTGGCGGCGGCGAAAAGAATCGAGACGAGCTTGCACAGGACCCAGCCCATGACAAAGCCCAGGCCGATGGAGAGCGCCAGGCCGTAGATGACCTTCATCCACTCGTGGACGTTGACGCTGCTCGCACCGCCGAGGGCGATGGCGGCACCGGTCAGGCCGGCGATAAGGCTGTGGCTTTGCGAAGTGGGGATGCCAAAACGCGACGCTGTGGCGCCGTAGACGACGATGGAGAACAGCGCCGCGCATAGGCAGGCGAGCGCCATGGTGCTGTTTCCGCCAAAGTCGACGATATGTGAGATGGTGTTGGCGACGCTCGCGTTAAAGTGCGTCATGATGAGCACGCCCAAGAAGTTGAATGCGGCGCTCATGAGAATGGCGGCGCGGGCGGGCATGCAACGCGTAGTGACGCAGGTCGCGATGGCGTTGGGCGCGTCGGTCCATCCATTGACGAAGATGGCGCCCAACGCGAGGATCACGGTGACGGCAAGGACTGGGTTCGACACAATTTGGCCGAGGAAGGTTGAGAACGTTACGTCCATATATGGGCTTTCTCGAAGTTTGCAGACACGTTACAAAAACATGATAAATCGTATCACCTCCTGCGGGTCTCTTTACCGAGTTCTGATGGGAGAAGTGAACTTTTTGGCACTAAAATTGAATATTAGCCCTGTTGACCGCGGGTGTTCTTTTTGCTAACACGCCATGCGGACACGTGCGATTACTACGACACTCCAAAACCACAGTCTGTTCGCTTTACAACATGCAAACATGCGTTCGATAATAGGAGGCATGGAATATCGACAGACAGACGGCAAAACTCGGCGCGTACACAAGCAGTATGTGGACGTCGTGGCTCGCATCCTCGCGGGCGGACAAGTCGTGCCGGTCACCGTCTGCTGGGTCGACGGACGTTGTTTTACAATCGATGAAATTATCTCGACCACCGGGTTTGGCCTGACGGTCCACGGCATCCGTACGGCGACCTATAAGGTGCGTTTTGGCGGGCACGCGACCGAGTTGTATCTGGAGGACCAGACGCGCGAGCGGGCGGACGGCTCGCAGGCACACGTGATGCGTTGGTGGGTCTGGGCCTTTGATCGCACGCTCGAGGGCGAGCGCCGTAGGTAAGGACGTACGGCATTCGGGTACAATGACAGGAATCTTGTCATCTGCTGCGCCGTCTTTCACGGCGCTTTGTGAAAGGACGAAGTATGAACGATATCCAGGGCTATCAGAACGGCCCCATCGAAACCGGCGCAAGCCGTGCCAAGGAGATGTCGCCGCGTGCGTACAATCTTGCCATGTCTGCCCTCATCTTCTTGGGCTTTTGTGCCATGGGCGCTGGTGCTTACTTTACGAGCACCATGGCGTTTGCCCGCATGATGATGAGCGGCGCCGCCCTGCCACTGGTCTTTGGCTCGTTTATCCTGACTATTGTCGGCATCGTCATGATGTCGGCTGCTGCCAGCAAACAGTCCGTGGGCCTGTCGCTCGTGGGTTACGTGATCTTTGCGAGCACCTTTGGCCTGACCGCGTCGTTTGGCCTTGCCAACTACGACCTACCTACCATCAACACCGCTTTTATCGCCACGGCCGCCATCACCTTTGTCTTTGGTGCCTTGGGCGTGACGTTCCCCAAGTTTTTCCAGCGCGTATATGGCATCGGTTTTGGCATTCTGCTCGCCACGATTCTGGTTGAGATCGTGCTGATGTTCATGGGCGTCTCGCAGACCATCACCGACCTGATCGTGATCGTGGTGTTCGCCGGCTTTATTGGCTACGACACCTATGTTGCCACGACGGTGCCGCCCACGCTGCCCAATGCGGTGCTCATGGCGTCCAACCTGTTCGTGGACATCATCAATGTGTTCCTGCGCATTCTGAACATCCTCGGCCGTCGCGATTAAGGCGCGGCATTGCGACGCTTCCTGCCGGACGCGGTAAAACGATACGAAAGGCGGTCCTCCGGGGCCGTCTTTTTTGTGCGCGGCGGGGTATCATGGATGGGAAAAAGCCGATAGCGGCAGCGACAGGAAAGGTGGCCACGTATGGCAGATGTCGACAACAGGAACCGTAACCGCAGGTCTAACCGAGCGGGTCAGCCCAATCCCAAGCGCGAGGCGCGTGCCAAGGCCGCCGAGCGCCATGTGGCGGCTGTGTCCGAGGCCTGCGCCAAGGATATCGAGCGTTCGCTTGCCGGCGTGCGAGAGTTCGATGGTATGCCTGCCGGCTTTGTCGCGGCGATGAAGGCCAAGGTTCAGAGTGTTGTGGCCGCCGAAGAACAGGTTGCCGAGGACGTCGAGGGCGCGGAGGCTGCCGAGGTTGAGGCAGCGCCCGAGACCGAGGCAGCGCCCGAGCCCGTCGAGGAGCCTGCCGAGGAAATCGCCGAAGCTGAGTCCGCGCCCGCGGAGGAGGCTGCTCCGGTCCTGCCCGAGGTCACCGTGCTTGATGCCTCCGCCACGCAGGCAATCCTCGATAACGGCCGCGGCTATGCGCAGTTCTGCGACATGGCCGTGCTCGCTTTTGCCTCGTTCACCAATCCGGGTGGTGGCTACATCCAGGGCTACCTGGGCCAGGAGGCGACGCTCTGCGCCGATTCGTATCTGTACAACGTGCTCGACAAGCAGCGCAAGTGGTACGGCGAGAACCGTCGCCGCAACATCAACTGCGAGCTGTACCGCAATCGTGCGCTGGTGGTGCCCGCTGTGCGCTTCGACCGCAACCACGTGCATGCGTATGCCGACGTGATCGTGGCCGCCGCACCCAACGTCAAGCGTGCCCGCCAGGAGTACCGCGTGAGCGACGACGCCCTGTTGGATGCCCTGCGCGACCGTATCCGCTTTGTCCTTGCCATCTGCGATGAGCTGGGTCGCGAGAAGCTCGTGCTGGGTGCTTGGGGCTGCGACAACAACGGCTTTGACGCCGAGGCCGTGGCAAAGCTCTTCCGCGAGGAGCTCGCATCGGGCGACTTTAAGGTCAAGCAGGTGTTCTTTGCCGTGCCTTCTACGCGCTGGGATGAGGATTTTGCCAAGTTCGAGCACGTGCTGGCAAACTTCCCCGAGCGCAACGAGGAGTCCTATGCCCAGGTTGCCGCACGCGCTGCGGCTGCTCGCGCCGCCGAGCAGGCCCAGGCTGCCGCCGAGGACGATGAGGACGATGACGATTGGCGCAAGTACCTGTAATCGGTACGTGCCGACAGATAGGTCGAGCCGGCGGGAGGGCTGCTCCCGTCGGCTTTTTACTAAAGGAAGGGCTTACGATGAAAAACGTTCTGTGCTTTGGTGACAGCAATACCTATGGCTATGATCCGGCTGGTATGCGCGATGGCACCGCGGTGCGCTATGCGCAGGATGTGCGCTGGTGCGGCGTGGCGCAGCGTGACCTGGGCGAGGGCTGGCATGTGATTGAGGAGGGGCTCAACGGCCGCACGACGGTGCGCGACGATATGTGCCATCTGGACACTAACCTCAACGGCATTCGCGCGCTTCCGATGCTGCTCGAGGCCCATAAGCCGCTGGACGCCATTGTAATCATGCTGGGCACCAACGACTGTAAGACGGTCTTTAACGTGACAGCTTCCGATATCGCCCGTGGCGCCATGGCACTGATTCGCGCCGTCCGCGCGTTTCCGTGGACCGATGCTGCGCCTTGTCCGCGCATTCTGCTGATGGCTCCTATCAAGATCAAGCCGCAGATCGCCGATGTATATATGACCGATTTTGACGAGCGTTCCGTCGAGGCCTCGGAGCATTTTGGTGAGTACTACGCACATGTGGCTGAGCAGTTTGGCTGCGACTTTTTGAATGCCGCCGACTTTGCCGAGCCGGGCGATATCGACTATCTGCATATGATGCCCGAAAGCCACGAGAGCTTGGGACATGCCGTGGCAGCCAAGCTCAAAGAGATGCTCGGTGAGTAGTGCGACCCCAAGCCACCGCAAAGGGGACAGGCACCTTTGTGGTGGTTTTGCCCGGGTAAACGAACGGATTGGCTGCCATATGGGCATGGACGAGCTCATCGACCTCTTTGCCGAGGGCGATGAGCTCGTCTCCAATACCGCTTTTGAGGATTTGGATCTTGCCTGCGACGTGGCGAACGGCGCGACCTTCGATGGCGTCGTGTTCCGATCATGCGAGTTCGATAGCGTTGACTGGAGCGGCTCGACGTTTCGCGACGTGGTGTTTCGCGGTTGCCGCTTTATCCGCTGCAACATGGAAGGTTGCTGGCTCAACCGCTGCGACTTCGTTGACTGCTCGGCGCCGGGGCTCAACTTGCTCAGGGCGCGTCTGTCGAGCGTGTCGTTTACATCGTGCGATTTGAGCTATGCGAACCTTTCGGAGGGAAGCATTGGCCCCATGGCTGCGCGTGACACGCGTTTGACCGAGGCCGCACTCCAGGGGGCAAAGCTGGGGCAATTGCGCTTGGACGGCTGCGACCTGACGCGAATCGATGTGTTCAAGACGCCGCTTTCCGGCGTGGATGTATCGTGTTGTACGTTCGCGGCTCCTGTCGTCTCGGGCGACTACCATGAGCTGCGTGGCCTGACGGTTAATGCCGAGCAGGCGTTGGCACTCTCGGGTCTGCTCGGCATCCAGCTCGCCGACGAATAGGCGCCCCGGTCCTTTGCTCGACCGCTATCTAAAATCAAACCGTCGCAACATCCGATGATTTTTCGCGTTTGCACGATTTTCATCGAATGTTGCGACGGTTTTTGGTGCAAGGTAGCCTGTCTTTTTTTGGCAGGTTACTGGCTATTTAGTACTGCCACATATGGTTGACGGGGCCGGAACCTTTGCCCATGTCCAGGCCGGCGGCCAGAGCGCCTGTCAGGTAGGCCTTGCCGGCGTTGACGGCGTCGGCAAGATCCATGCCTTGGGCCAGTGCGCAGGCGATGGCAGATGAGAGCGTGCAGCCGGTGCCGTGCGTGTTGTCGGTCTCG
Source organism: uncultured Collinsella sp. (assembly GCA_900540995.1). GTDB lineage: Bacteria > Actinomycetota > Coriobacteriia > Coriobacteriales > Coriobacteriaceae > Collinsella. Next base: position 30,878 of record UQHO01000002.1, read on the forward strand.
ATGCGCTTGTGGCGGAACCACGTGGTGAGTGGATCTCCCAGATGGTTGCCCTCGTCATCGAGTGGCGCGGGTTCGGCCAATACATCGTTGGCCTCGTTGACAAGATGCCCACCCTTAACGAGGGATGCGCAACCAAAGCGGCGGGTGAGGAGCATGGCAGCATTTTGCTGTGTGCGCTCGGAGTCGACCTCGTAGTCAAGCAGGGCCATGGCCTCGGGAATATTGGGCGTGATGACGGTTGCTAGTGGGAACAGGCGGCGGGTGAGCGCCTCGGCGGCATCTTCGGCAATCAGCCGTGCGCCCGAGGTGGCTACCATGACGGGGTCGACGACCACGTTTGTCGCGTTCCAGGCGCTCAGGCGGTCGGCGATAACCTCGATAACCTCGGCAGAGGAAACCATGCCGATCTTGACGGCGCTGGGGCGGATATCGTCAAATACGGCGTCGATCTGCGCAGCGACGATATCAGGGGAGATATTCTGCACGGCGGTGACACCGAGCGTGTTTTGTGCGGTGATGGCGGTGATGGCCGTCTCGGCATACAGGCGGTGCGCCGTGATGGTCTTGATGTCGGCCTGAATGCCGGCGCCACCGCTGGAATCGGATCCTGCGATGGACAGGACGGCAGGTACCTTACTGCGATCCATGTTTGCTCCCTTGTTCGGTCGGAATCAAATGGGTCTTTAAGCCAGCATTATAAAGATGCCCGGGCCGACTCTATGTCGAACCCGGGCGGGCGATGCAATCTTTACGCAAATGTAAGCAAATGTTCACACGTCAACAATTGACAGGCACCAGCTCGCCGCCAGAGGCGGCCGCGGCGACAGGGCTAGTCCTCTATGCCGAGGTCGATCGTCGTGCCTTCGAACACCTTGTTGACGGTGCGGACGGCGCACATCTTGCCACACATGGTGCAAGTGCCCTCGGTGGCGGCGGGGGACTCTTCGTAGCGCTTCTTGCCCGTAACCGGGTCGAGCGCGCACTTCCACATGGCGTCCCAGTCGAGCTTGCGGCGTGCCTGGCCCATCTTGTCGTCCATGTCGCGGGCGTGCGGCACCTTCTTGGCGATATCGGCGGCGTGTGCGGCGATCTTGGTGGCCATGAGGCCGTCGAGCACGTCCTGCGCGTTGGGTAGGCACAGGTGCTCTGCCGGTGTCACGTAGCACAGGAAGTCGGCACCGGAGCTCGCTGAGATGGCGCCGCCGATGGCTGCGGTGATGTGGTCGTAACCCACGCCGATATCGGTCACCAGCGGCCCCAGCACATAGAACGGGGCGTTGTGGCACAGGCGCTTCTGCAGTTTCATGTTGGCGGCGATCTCGTCGAGCGCCATGTGACCCGGGCCCTCGACCATGACCTGGACGCCGGCGGCCCAAGCGCGCTTGCACAGCTTGCCCAGCTCGATCATCTCGGCGGTCTCGGTGGCGTCGTTGGAGTCGTAGAGGCAGCCCGGGCGGCAGGAGTCGCCGAGCGAAATCGTCACGTCGTACTCGTGGCAAATCTCGAGCAACTCGTCGTAGAACTCATAGAACGGGTTCTCGTTACCGGTGACTTCCATCCAGCCAAACAGCAGTGAGCCGCCGCGGCTCACGATGTTCATCAGGCGGCCGGTCTCCTTAAAGGTCTTGGTGACCGACTTGTTGATGCCGCAGTGGATAGTCATAAAGTCAACGCCGTCCTCGGCGTGCGCGCGCACGACTTCGAACAGGTCGTCCTTGGTGAGCTTGACCAGCGGCTTTTCCATGTAGCCGATGGCGTCGTACATGGGGACGGTACCTACCATGAGCGGCGTCTCGTCGATGAGCTGCTGGCGGAACTGGCGCGTCTTGCCCGAGTTGGAGAGGTCCATGATGGCGTCGGCGCCAAAGTCCTCGGCGATCTTGACCTTCTTCCATTCCTCGGCGGCATCGGCCTTGTCGCCCGAGATGCCCAGGTTCACGTTGACCTTTGTGGACAGGCCCTCACCGACGCCAAAGGCGCGCATGCCCTTTTTGATATGCACGATGTTGGCGGGAATGGCGATGCGGCCGTCGGCCACGCGCTCGCGGATGTACTCGGGGTCGCGATGCTCGCGCTCGGCGACCTCCTTCATCTGCGGTGTGATCTGCCCGGCGCGGGCGAAGTCGATTTGCGTGACGAGCTTGGGCTCGGTCTGTGTGCTCATTGGCACGGCTCCCTTCGTTGGCATTACCCATATCAGGTTTGCGGGTCAGGGCGGGCGCGCCCAGTCTCAGCCTGCCGTCTTGTCCTGCAAGCTCCCCGTTTATGTGGTGGGCTCAAGTATAGCTCGAATGGGTACGATTGACGCGATGAGCATGCCCGTGGGGAGGCGAACATGGAAGACAAGCATCTATATCGAGAGACACAGTGGGACGTGTCGGCCGAGGAGGGCCGTGCCCATCATGGGCTGGTCGCAATCGGTTTTGCGATCCTTGTCGTGATGGTGATTGCCTGTTGTATCTGGACGTTTGGTGGTCGTGGCGGCGCTGTATGGGAGTTCGAGGCTGATGATGGCCTACCGATTATGACGGTGAGGAGTACCGGCGGTAATGCCAATACGCTCGCCATTCCGGGCGATTATTGGTACCCGCGCGATGAGTTTGTGCAGTTGCAGCTGAGTGGTGGGTCCATTCCAGGTGAAGAAATCGAACGCGTGACGTTTGACGCGGCGCTCAAAACGCTGACGGTGAAGCTCAAAGATCAAGGAGATGTGCCCACGACCATGGATATCGCCCTGACGGAATGGCGTCTGGAGCCTCCGACGGGTGTTGCGGTTTCCGAGGTTGAGCACGTCAAGATTGTCTATCGGGACGGTTCGACAAACGGGATTGCAAAGGCCGGCGGTCTAGCAGAATAGGTGTCGAGCCTAGCCAGCCAATTCATAAAAGTTGCGGTGGAATAGTTCCTGATTGTGCGATAAAAGGCTCAAATAGGAACTATTCCACCGCAAGTTATATAGAGAAGGCTGAGCGGGTCAGTTTTGGGTGGCGGGTCTAGAGCATCTGTTCGTTGATGAACACGAGGGTGCCTGGGTATGAGATCTCGGGGGCGTGGCGATAGCCGATGCTGAACTCGGTAAGACCGGCGGCGTCCTCGAGCTTGTTTTCTGCCATCCAGCGCACCATGGAGCCGCGCGCCTTTTTGCTGGCGGTCGAGCGCTGGATGGGCTTGCCGTTGCGGACACCTTCGCCAAAGAGACAAGTGACGGTTGTGGCGTCGCCTGCGAGATGGGGTAGAACGGCCTTGGCGTACTCCGCGCTGGCAAGGTTGACGACCGTGGTGTTGGAGCCGGTCGGCGCAATGGCGCATGCAAGTTTGTCGCCCCAAAACGTATAGAGATCGCGAGCGCCGTCGACGGCGAGCTTGGCTCCCATTTCGAGCCGATAGGGCTCAACGCCATGGAAAGGCCGCACGCATCCGTACAATCCGGAGAGGATCCAGAGATGGTTTTGCAGCCAGTCGAGCTGTGCAGCATCCATGACCTCGGGCGCCATGCTTTGGTATTGGATGCCGTGGTAGGACATGACGGCGGGGGAGATTCGGCGCGCGAGATCGGGATCGGCGAGGTCGGCATCGCTCAGGACGGGCATAAATTCGTGAAGCGTATCCAGGCACGTTGTAAGCAGCCTGTCGCTCACGTTCCAAAGGGCCTGAAGACCTGCCGCGCCATCCTCGCGTTCGATGCCTAGCAGTGCCTGATGGAGCCGGGCCGTCTGATGTGCAAAAGGCGGTATGCCCAAAACGTCAAAGGCATCTTGAGCTGTCCGCATCTGTTTGGCGGGCGAAATGACGACCTGTAGCACGGAATCCTCCTTCCGCTAAAAAAGTTGCGGTGAAATACAGACCGCTTTCCCCGTTGGAAGCCCTGATGAATCCGTATTTCACCGCAAGTTACAAGGGTTGGTTAGGCGCGCTCGAGGAAGGCCTTGTAGCCGCGATAGGCCTCGTAGATGTCGGCCTTGTTGGCGACCTCCCACAGGGCGTGCATGGACAGGACGGCAACACCGGAATCGATGACGTTCATGCCGTACTTGGCCATGATGTAGGCGATGGTGCCGCCGCCGCCCGCGTTGACGCGACCGAGCTCACAGGTCTGGAAGTCCACGCCGGCCTCGTCCATGATGTCGCGGATGAGGGCCACGTACTCGGCGTCGGCGTCGTTGGAGCCGCCCTTGCCGCGGCTGCCCGTGTACTTGTTAAAGCACAGGCCGCGACCCATGAAGGCCGCGTTCTTGGTCTCGAACTTGCCGGCGTAGCCCGGGTCGAAGCCGGCGGACACGTCGGAGGAGAGCATGCGGCTGCGGGCGAGGGCGCGGCGCAGGGCCAGCGGGCTGTCCTCGCCGACGAGCGTCATGATCTCGGCGACGGTGTTCTCGAAGAAGCGGCTCGTCATGCCGGTGGCGCCCACGGAGCCGATCTCCTCCTTGTCGACGATGAGCGTGATGCTCGTGCGCTCCACGTTGGCGACGTTGATCTGGGCGAGCATGGAGGGGTAGGCGCAGACGCGGTCGTCGTGGCCATAGCCCAAGATCATGGAGCGGTCGAGGCCCATGTCGCGGGCCGGGCCGGCGGGCACGACCTCGATCTCGGCGGAGAGGAAGTCCTCCTCCTCGACGTCGTACTGCTCCTTGAGGATATCCAGGAACATCTGCTTGACGGGCTCCTTGGGGGCGTCCTTGTCGTCCTCGTCAAACTTGACGGGGCGGCCGCCCACGATTACGTCGAGGATCTCGGCGTCGACAGCGTCCTTGGCGGGCTTGGACATCTGCTCGCTCGAGAGGTGGATCAGCAGGTCGGAGATGGTGAAGACCGGGTCGTCCGCCTTGTCGCCGATGTTGATGTCGACGGTGGTGCCGTCCTTTTTGCAGATGACGCCCACGAGCGCGAGCGGGGAGGCCACCCAGTGGTAGCTCTTGACGCCGCCATAGTAGTGCGTGTCGAGATAAGCCATGTCGCCGGCCTCGAAGGCGGGATTCTGCTTAAGGTCCAGGCGCGGCGAGTCCACGTGGGCGCCCAGGATGTTAAAGCCCTGCTCGAGCGGGGCGGTGCCAAGGTTGACGAGCATAAGGTCCTTGCCGTGGTTGGCGGCGTACACCTTGTCGCCTGCCTTGAGCTCGCGACCCTCGGCAATCACGGTCTCCAGGTCGACGTATCCCGCCTCCTCGGCCATCTTGATGCCGGTCTTGACGCACAGGCGCTCGGTCTTGTTCTCGCTCAAAAACTGCTTATAGCCGCGGCAAAGCTCCTCGAGCTCCTCGATTTGCTGTGGCGTGTACTTTTTCCATGCGCTGGGACGCTCCATGACGCAGGCTCCTTTCGGATCGATCGTACTGGTTGATGTACCGTGAGCCATCGTATCACGCGCGGGCCCGCGGTGGCGGGGGAGCTTGATGTGCGGTGGCCGCGGGGCGGGGAGCGTGTAAACTGGAGTGAGCAAACCGTGCCCAGCCCAAAGCGAGGTATTCAATATGTCTGACAAGCGCCGCACCTTTGCCGTTATCGACGGCAACTCGCTCATGCACCGTGCCTTCCACGCCGTGCCGCCGACCATGAACGCGCCGGACGGTCGCCCCACCAACGCGATCTTTGGTTTTCTGAACATGTTCCTCAAGATGATCGATGCCTTTAACCCCGACGGTGTGGTCGTGGCGTTTGATAAAGGCAAGCCGCGCGTGCGCATGGAGATGCTGCCGCAGTATAAGGCGCAGCGCCCGCCCATGGACCCCGATTTGCACGCGCAGTTTCCGATGATCAAGGAGCTGCTCGGTGCGCTCAATGTGCCGATTCTGCAGTCTGAGGGCTGGGAAGGCGACGATATCCTGGGAACCATGGCGCGCCTGGGTGAGGAGGCCGGCTGCGACATGCTGCTGGTGACCGGCGACCGCGACATGTATCAGCTTGTGACCGAGCACGTCAACGTGGTCTCGACCCGCAAGGGCCTGTCCGACGTGGCGATCATGACGCCCGAGAGTGTGGACGACCTGTATCACGGCATTACGCCGTCGCTCGTGCCCGATTTCTATGGCCTGAAGGGCGATACGTCGGACAACATTCCCGGCGTACCGGGTATTGGTCCCAAAAAGGCAAGCGCGCTCATCGCACAGTACGGCAGCCTGGACGAAGTCATCGCGCATGCCGACGAGGTCAAGGGCAAGATGGGCGAGAACCTGCGCGCACACATCGACGATGCCCTGCTGAGCCGCAAGGTCGCAACCATCCGCACCGATGCGCCCGTTGAGCTCGATTTTGAGGCGACGTCCTTCCCGGCGTTTTCTGCAGATGAGGTGTCCGCAGCACTGGGTACGCTTGGTATCACTGCCATGCAGAACCGTTTCTTGGCACTGATCGGTGACGAGGGTGGCGCTGCTGCCGCTGCTAGCACGTTTGAGATGCCCACGATTGAGCGCACCGCTGCCGGCGATGCCGAGGCGCTTGCTGCCGTGGCGTCCGAGGTTGCCCGTGCGATCGAGGCGGGCGAGTGGGTCGCCGCCGTGGTGGACGACGACAAGGAAGAGGGCGCGCTCTTTGGACTGACGCGCACACTGTGGTTGGCGACGTCCAAGGGCCTGTTCGCGCTCGAGGAGGGCGACAGCTGTACGGCGGCTGAGGTTGAGGGCTTCAACTTCGTCCACGGCGTGATTGCTGGCGTGCTCGCGCGTCTGTTTATGGAGGGCCGTGTGGCGAGCCCGGATATGAAGGCGCTGCTGCACGAGCTTTCGCCCATCGATTCTTCTGAGCCCGAGCTCATGGACCCGTTGTCAGTCGATTCCACGCGCATCTTCGATACCGTGGTGGCTGCCTATCTGCTGGATTCCGATCGTTCCGAGTTCGATGAGGCATATCTTGCCGATACGTATTTGCAGATGGCGTTGCCTGCGGCGCGCGGCGCAGAGGGTGCTGGTGAGAACGCTCCGGTGCCAGCCGCCCGTACTGCGGCCCTGACACTGGCGCTGGTCGCACCGCTGCGCGAGTGCATGGCCCGCGAGAATGCCGCTAACGTGTTCGATGGGATCGAGATGCCGCTCGTTCCGGTACTTGCCAAGATGGAGCGCGCGGGCATGCTCGTGGATCCCGATCGGCTGCGCAGCCTGTCCGAGGGTCTGGCGACCCAGATCACCGAGGTCGAGCGCAGCATTCGTGATCTGGCAGGCGACGAGACCTTTAACATCGGCAGCCCCATGCAGCTCTCGCACGTGCTGTTTGATGTTATGGGGCTTCCGACCAAGGGCCTAAAAAAGACCAAGCGCGGCTACTATTCGACCAACGCCAAGGTGCTGAGCGACCTTGCCCGCGACCACGAGATCGTGCGCCTGATTTTGGACTGGCGTGAGAAGTCCAAGATTAAGTCGACCTATCTGGACACGCTAGGTCCGCTGCGCCGTGGTGACGGGCGTGTGCACACCACGTACAACCAGACCATCACCGCGACGGGGCGCCTGTCTTCGAGCGACCCCAATCTGCAAAACATTCCGACGCGCTCGGAGCTGGGGCGTACCGTCAAGACGGCGTTCTCGGCGGGCGAGGGAAGCGTCTTTTTGGCGGTGGACTACTCGCAGATTGAGTTGCGTTTGCTGGCGCATCTTTCGGGAGACGAGCACCTGGTGCGCGCCTTTAACGAGGGTGAGGACTTTCATGCCGAGACGGCCGCGCGCGTGTTTGGCGTGCCGGTGTCCGAGGTAACGCCCGACTTGCGCAGTCGCGCCAAGGCCGTGAACTTTGGCATCGTGTATGGTCAGCAGGCCTATGGTCTGTCGCAGTCGCTGCATATCTCGATGGCCGAGGCGCGCGACATGATTGATCGCTACTACGAGGCCTACCCGGGTGTGCGCACGTTCCTCGACAACGTGGTGGCGCGTGCCAAGCAGACGGGCTATGCCGAGACCATGTACGGCCGCCGTCGCCATATTCCGGAGCTCAAGGCCAAAAATCCGCAGCTCCGTGGCTTTGGCGAGCGCACGGCCATGAACCACCCCATGCAGGGCACCGCCGCCGACATCATCAAGATCGCCATGGCCCGCGTAAGCCGCCGCCTGGAAGAAGAGGGTTTTGCCGCCCACATGATCTTGCAGGTACACGACGAACTGGACTTTGAGTGCCCCATCGACGAAGTCGAGCGCCTAACCACCATGGTCCGCGACGTCATGGAGCACGTCGTAGACCTCCGCGTCCCCCTAATCGCCGAAGCCAGCACCGGCATAACCTGGGCCGACGCCAAATAGGGAAGTGCCCACAACCCCAAAGTAACCAAAACAGAGGGGAGCCCCTTCCAAAAAGGGGCTCCCCTCTGTTCAAATAAATTCAGCCAAGTATCTAGACACTCAAGAGGCCATCTTGGCGGCAAGCAAAGTCAACATGGCCATGCCCGGGGCCGACCGCTTGATTTTTGTAGATTCCGCACGAGCCGAAGAGCACTAAATGTGCTCTTCGTGCGAGCCCAGGACTTGACCGAGCAAAAATCAAGCGGTCGGCCCCGGGCATGGCGACGGGATAGATTAACGAGCCGCCAAGATGGCGTCGATGAGCGTCAGTACGCCCCCGTCGTTGTTGCTCGGAATACGCCACTTAGCATGTGCATTCATGTGCTCCTCGGCATTGTCCACGATAAAGCTATGCCCGACGCGCTCCAGCATGGGGATGTCGTTGTAGGTATCGCCCACGGCGGCAGCATCGGCAATATCGATGCCCAGGTGCTCGCACAGGTGAGCGATGCCGGCGCCCTTGTCGACGCCCAGGTTCATAAAGTCGATCCACTCGCGCCCAGCGTTGGTGACGTAGAGCTTGTCCGAGAACTCGGGGCTATAGGTCTCGCGGAAAGCGGGCTCGGCGTCGTAGCCTGGGAAGAAGACCGAAATCTTGTTGGACTCGAAATCGATGCCCTCAAAGCTGTCGACGTAGTTGATTGTGTTGTAGTAGACGCTGATCTCGTCGTGGTATTGATGGTCGCGGGCAAGCACGTAGAACTCGTCGAAGCAGCACAGGACGGGGACAGCGCGAGGATCCTCCGAGGCACGGTTCAAGACCTGCTGATACAGCTCCACGTCAATATTGCTTTTATAGATATAGCTGCCGCGATAGATCACGCAAGCTCCGTTGTCGGGACAAAAGGCGAGGCGGTTCTTGATGCCCTCGAACATCTCCTCGAGCTTGGGGGCGGGACGTCCGCTGGCGGGGCAGAATACGATGCCGGCGTCGGCGAGCTTGTCCAGGCGCTCATCAAGACCCTGGGGCAGCACACGCTCGTCGGTGAGAAGCGTCTTGTCCATATCGACGGCGAGAATCTTAATGTTGCCGATGTTGGCGTCCGATTCGTAAGTTTGCATAAAAATGCGCCTTTCGTTTCGAGATTGTTTCAGACGTTATAACCATCAACTAGTAGTCGAGCGTATTTTCGCAGGAATGGTGCGTATTTGCACCACGCTTCACAAAGTAATGAAAAAACTTTTCAGAAATTTGAATTTGTCGCTTGTGCTGCGGGCACTTTAGCGTAATATAGCGACCATCGAAAACGGAGACGGAAAAACAACCGCTTACCGAGTAAAAGGTACCGTTTACGATATTTGAATTGCGCCCGGCGATACGTGAAAGGAGAGGCAGATGCAGTTCGTAAAGATCATCACCACTGCAGACAATGCCATCCGACGCCAGCGCGCAATTTCCCGACGACGATAACAATCGTCTCTGTCCGCATGGGGCGAATTGCCTCAACAGAGTCATTTTGAGGTCGTTGGGTTTTAGCACGACATTGCTGCATGTTTCTAGGGCATGTATGTGCTGATTTTTGCTATTTAACCTGATATTGCACGGTATATGACCTTGAAATGACTTGCAACTGACCGATGTTCTAACTAGCTACCAAGGGCGAAAGGAAACAGCCATGAGCAAGGAAAAAGTCGTTCTCGCATATTCCGGTGGTCTTGATACATCCGTATGTGTCAAGTGGCTCCAGGACGAGAAGAATCTCGATGTCGTTTGCGTCTGCGGCAACGTGGGCCAGGAAGAGACCGGACTGGATGCCAAGAAGCAGAAGGCGCTCGACCTGGGCGTTCTCGATTGCCAGGTGCTCGACCTGCGCGACGAGTTCTCCGATGAGTTCCTGACCAAAGCCATCGCCGCAAACTCCATGTACGAGAATAAGTATCCGCTGCTCTCCGCCCTGTCTCGCCCGCTGCTTGCCAAGAAGCTTGTTGAGGTCGCCCACGAGTTTGGCGCGACCTACGTCGCCCACGGCTGCACTGGCAAAGGTAACGATCAGGTCCGTTTTGAGGCCGCCGTCAAGGCCCTCGACCCCGAGCTCAAGGTTATCGCCCCGGTTCGCGAGTGGGACCTGAAGTGCCGTCCCGACGAGGTCGCCTATGCCCACGCCCACAACGTTCCGGTTCCCGAGGGTGCCAACGACAACCCCTACTCCATCGACGACAACCTGTGGGGTCGCGCCATCGAGTGCGGTCACCTGGAGGACCCTTGGAATGAGCCGCTCGATGACGCTTGGGTTATGACCAAGAACCCCGAGGACACGCCTGACACCCCGACCTATACCGAGATCGAGTTTGAGGCCGGCAAGCCTGTCGCCGTCGACGGCAAGAAGATGAAGCTCTCCGAGATCGTCATCGCCCTCAACAAGATTTCGGGCGACAACGGCTTTGGCCGTCTTGACCTGGTCGAGGATCGTCTGGTGGGCCTCAAGAGCCGCGAGTGCTATGAGGTTCCCGGCGCCCTGACGCTCATCACCGCCCACAAGGCGCTCGAGGACATCTGCGTCGAGGGCGACCTGCTCAAGACCAAGATCAAGCTCGAGCAGGATTGGGCCACCGCCGTTTACAACGGCCAGTGGTACAGCCCGCTCAAAAACGCGCTCGATGCCTTTATGGCCGATACCCAGAAGTTCGTGACCGGCACTGTCCGTCTGAAGTTCTTTAAGGGCAACTGCCATGTCGTCGGCCGCAAGAGCCCCTTCAGCCTCTACGACTACGGTCTGGCTACCTACGACCGCGACACCACGTTTGACGAGAAGGCCAGCGCCGGCTTTATCGAGATCGATACGCTGTCGCTCAAGACGTGGGCAAAGGTCCAGGGCCCCAGCTCTGCTGCCGCCCAGGCCTAGCGCCTCCTTCCCTTGGTATCCGCGCGGCCCATCCGCGTGATACATAACGGGCGCACGGGGTCCCTACCTTTCGTTATGCTTGCTGACACTTCTTAACATCGGTGGCCCCTACGTTCCGCCCGCATATATGATGCCGCGTCTGCGGCTGAGTCCGAGCCCCGCCGGGGTTGTCCGGCGGGGCTCCTTCTATCAATTTGGCGGCTCTGCGCCTATATATATGAGGAGTATCCATTATGTTCAATGCTATTGCGCATGCTTTACTCGCCCTCGCGCCCGAGTTCGATGCTGCAAGGGTCGAGGACGTCCCTATGAGCCTGAAGGCCTGGATCGATGGTTCGCAGGGCAACATCCGGAGGGAGACGTTGGGCGCCAAGTGCATGGCGCGTCACTTCTTTGCAAATTAGCTACATGGCTCCGCACACGGTGGGGAATGTGTAAAACTAGCGGTTGAAAAATCGCTTTAGCGATATGGCGCATTGCTTTGGGCGCTTGTTTTGGTATTTGGAGAAAGGGGACGGTTCCATGGCTCTTTGGGGCGGTCGTTTTGAGGCAGGCGTGGCCGAGGTCACGCAGGAGTTTGGCGCGTCGTTGCCGGTCGACAAACATCTCTATAAGCAGGACATCGCCGGATCTAAGGCACATGCCAAGATGCTGGCGGCCCAGGGCATTATCAGCGCCGAGGACGAGCAAGCGATTGCCGAGGGTCTGACCGGAATCGAACAGGATATCGATGCCGGCAACTTCACCTTCGACATCAACGACGAGGACATTCATATGTCCATCGAGAGCGAGCTGACGCGTCGCATCGGCGAGGCTGGCAAGCGCTTGCATACCGGACGTTCGCGCAACGACCAGGTGGCGACCGACACACGTCTGGGCGTCAAGGCGCTGGCCAAGGAGCTCATGGGGGCCAATCTTGAGCTGCGCCATGTGCTGGTGGATGCGGCTAAGAAGTACGACAAGGTGATTCTGCCGGGCTACACGCACATGCAGCACGCTCAGCCCGTGCTGCTGTCGCATCATCTGCTGGCGTATTCCTGGATGTTCGCGCGCGACTTTACACGCCTGAAGGCAGCCTTTGATGCCGCCGACAACTGTCCGCTGGGCGCTGCCGCGCTTGCCGGCACGAGCTATCCGCTCGATCGTCAGATGACGGCTGCCGAACTTGGCTTTGCGGGCGTGATTCCCAACTCGCTCGATGCGGTTTCCGACCGTGATTTCCTGCTCGATCTGCACTACGCCGGCTCCGTCATGGCCATGCACCTGTCGCGTCTTTCCGAGGAGATCGTGCTGTGGTCGAGCTCCGAATTTGGCTTTATCACGCTTTCCGACTCGTACTCCACCGGCTCGTCCATCATGCCGCAGAAGAAGAATCCCGACTTTGCCGAGCTTATCCGCGGCAAGAGCGGCCGTGTGTATGGCAACCTGGTGCAGCTGCTCGTGACCATGAAGGGCCTGCCGCTTGCTTATAACAAGGACTTGCAGGAGGACAAGGAGGGCGCGCTCGATACCGCCCATACGCTCATGCAGTGCCTGTCGGTTATGGCCGGTATGATTTCGACTTGGACCGTCAACGAGGATGCCATGGCGCGCGAGTGCGGCGTGGGGCACCTTGCCGCCACCGATGTTGCCGATTACCTGGCTAAGCGCGGCCTGCCGTTCCGCGAGGCGCATGCCGTGGTGGGCCATCTGGTTCTGATGTGCGAGAAGCGCGGCTGCAATCTTGAGGATTTGCCGTTTGAGGTGTTCCAGGAGGCAAGCCCGCTCTTTGAGCGCGATATTACCGAGGCACTCGACATCCCGTCGATTGTCGCCGCGCGTACGACCGAGGGCGGCACCGCTCCTGTCGCCGTTGCCGTGCAGCTGCAGCGTGCCGAGGCACAGCTCGTGGCCGACGAGGGCGTGTTTGGGTCACTGACTAAGGTCGTCGAGATGGGCCACGGGGTAAAGTAGGGCTTTGGCTGAAGCTGTTTTGGCCATTTATTGATAAATCGTTTTTGCTTTTACGGGCGTCTGCTGGTGCGGGCACCCGTATTTTGTTGCTATGGGGGAGGGGCTTGTCGAGAACTTCTGTAGGACCTTTGGGCTGGTTGTGAAGGGGGTACGTTCACGGGCGGCAATCGACCGTCCGCTCGGTTCGGTGCGGTTGATGCGCGGTCGGATGGTACTCTAATCGGGCCTCAAAACAGAAGTGACACAAATGGAACGCTTTAATAAATTGTAGCGTTTCAAAAAACAGCTTTTTGTTTAACTGCAGCTAAAACTCTGTTACGATGCAGTCCAGGCGGGTGCCGGAATGGGACTTGGGCACACGCGAACCTACTTGAAAGGCTACCTTATGGCTATCGAGAAGACCTTCATCATGATTAAGCCCGACGCCGTGCGCGACCGCAAGATCGGCCAGATCGTCGCTCGCATTGAGCGTAGCGGCCTTGTCATCGAGCGCATGGAGATGACCACGCTCGAGCGCGCTACCGTCGAGGAGCACTACGCCCATCTGGCCGACAAGCCCTTCTTTGGCGGTCTCTGCGACTTTATGACGAGCGGTCCGGTCGTCAAGATGGTTGTTTCCGGTCTTTCCGCCGTCTCCAAGATGCGCACCCTTATGGGCGCCACCAACCCGCTTGATGCTGCCCCCGGCACCATCCGCGGTGACTTCGCCGTCGATGTCAACGCCAACGTGATTCACGGCTCCGACTGCCTGGAGAACGCCGAGATCGAGATCAAGCGCTTCTTTGGCTAAACCAGCTTTGACTCCTTAAAGCTGTTAGCGTGTGGCTTGGGCGCCGCGGAACTCCTTCCGCGGCGCCCTTTTTATCCCAACAGGTTTTTGGTAAACGCTCACAAATCTACTAAAGTGCCCCCGCCTGGAATGTGCGTGCATTCCAGGCGGGGGCTGTCGTTAGCGTATGGCGTTGTAAGTCTTTAGGCCTCGTCGACGACCTTGAGACCGCGGGTCTGGTCGATCTCGTTGAGGAGGTTGACGCGACGCTCGTGACGACCGCCCTCAAACTCGGCGTCGAGCCACTCGTCGACAATCATCTTGGCGAGCTCGGAGCCCACGACGCGGGCGCCAAAGGCAAGCACGTTGGTGTTGTTGTGCATGCGGGAGAGCTTGGCGCTGAAGGGCTCGGAGCACACGACGGCGCGTACGCCCTCGACCTTGTTGGCAGCCAGGCTAATTCCGACACCGGTGCCACAGATGAGGATGCCCAGGTCGACGTCGCCGTTGGCAACGGCCTTACCCACCTTGTAGCCGGCGATGGGGTAGTCAAAGCTCTCGGAGGTGTCGGTGCCAAAGTTCACGACCTCGCAGCCGCGCTCCTTCAGGTGCTCGGAGATGATGTTCTTGAGCTCGACGGCGGCGTGGTCGTTACCGATACCGATCTTCATGGATGGTTCCTCTCTGGTCTGTGCGGCGCAAATGCTAAAGGTGTTTACCGCGTTCGACTGCATGATAGCGCGACTTTTGCGTAAACGCTCGGGCGTTTTTTGGTCAAACGCTTTAGCATGCAACAAGACCGGCTTCTCATGAATGAATGCTGTCAGTTTGTGCTTGAGCGCCGTCCGCCGGAACCATGGTTGCGGTTTTTGATGCATTGTTATCAAATAAAGGAGCTAACTATTTTTGAGAGCCAAGCCCGTTATGCAAGCAGGAGATACCTATGCCTACCGATTCCGTCCGTGATGCCGCGTTTTGCGATGTTTTGAACCGCGAGCTTGTCTGCGCGCTCGGCTGTACCGAGCCCATTGCCGTTGCCTATGCAGCAGCGCTGGCGAGCCAGACGCTCGGTTGCGAACCAGATCATATGGATGTTGCCTGCTCGGGCAACATCATCAAGAACGTTAAGAGCGTGACCGTGCCCAACTCGGGCGGTATGCACGGTATTGAGGCCGCGGCCGTGCTGGGTGCCGTGGGCGGCGACGCCAAGAGCGCGCTCGAGGTGCTCGAGAGCGTTAACGATGAAGACCGTGCTCGCGTGGCCGAGCTTCTCGCCGACGCCGACTACTGCGATGTGTCGCTTGTCGAGGGTGTGCCCAACCTCTACATCAAGGTGACTGCGACGGCCGGGGGCCATACCGCGATCGTCGAGATTACCGACCACCACACCAATGTCACGTGCCATACGCTCGATGGTATTCCGGTATGCGGCAAGTCGGCGGGGGAGTGCGCCGCCTGCGCCGAGCGCGTTGTGGCTGAGCGGGCGGCAGATAACGCCGACACGCCCATGTCGATTGAGACCATCATCGACTTTATCGAGTACGGTGACATTGAGGACGCCCGCGCTGCCGTTGAGCGTCAGATTGAGCTGAATGGCGCAATCAGTGCCGAGGGCCTTGCGCACACTTGGGGCGCCGAGGTGGGTCGTACGCTGCTGGGTGCTCGTGCCGATGACGTCGCCTGCCGTGCCCGTGCCCGTGCGGCCGCCGGATCCGACGCTCGCATGAACGGCTGCGCGCTGCCGGTCGCCATTGTGTGCGGCTCGGGCAATCAGGGAATTACCTGCGCATTGCCCGTCATGGAGTATGCCGAGTACCTGCGTTGCGACCACGAGCGCCTGGTGCGCGCCGTGATGCTGTCCGATCTTATCGCCGTGCATATCAAGAGCTATATTGGTGCGCTCTCGGCGTTTTGCGGTGCTATTTGCGCCGCGTGCGGCGCCGGCGCCGCGATTACCTGGCTGTGCGGTGGCACGCGCGAGCAGATTGGCGCGACGGTCTCGAATACGCTCGGTAACGTGGGCGGCATCGTGTGCGACGGCGCCAAAGCGAGCTGTGCCGCCAAGATCTCGGCTGCCGTTGATGCGGCGATTCTGGGCCATGATATGGCCATGCAGGGTCGCGGCTTCCGCGCCGGCGAGGGCCTGATCCAGGATACCGTTGAGCAGACAATCGCCAGCATGGGCTACGTGGGCCGTGTGGGTATGAAAGATACTGACGTCGAGATCCTCAACATCATGATCGGTAAAACCCAGGTCTGCTAGATATTAAGTTGCGGTGAGATAGTTCCTAAAATTACCCGGGTGAGGGGCAAACAGGAACTATCTCACCGCAACTGCGCTAGATGTTCTGGCGCCTACGATAGTTCGTCGGCTATTTGGTGCTCGTAGAAGGCTTCGATTACGGCGTTAAAGTCGCGGGCGAAGTCTTCCATGGTTCCGCGCCAGGTGGCTCGGCTGGGCTTGCCTTGGCCCACAAAGGCGGTTTGGATGCCGCAATCGGGGGACGGGAAGTCGCGTTTGGGATCGTTGCCCACCATAAGGACCTCGTGTGGCTCGAGTCCCATCACCTGAAGCTGCTCTAGATAGTAGGTGGCATCGGGCTTGCAGCGGGTGGTGTTTCCCATGTGCGTGACGAGCTCAAAGGGGGCGTCGGCCAGGTCGCCCCAGCCCATGCGGCACTCGATGGCCCCCTGGGGAAAGCTGGGGTTGGTAAAGAGCGCGCAACGCAGTCCTGCGTCCTGTACGGCCTGGAGCGCGGCGTGTGCGCCCGGCATGGCGTGAGCGTTAATGACATCGTCGTTCTTGTACGGAAGAATTTCGCGGTCATAGTAGGTAAACGCCTCGTAGATGAGGGGATCGGAGAGGCAGATCCCGCATCGGCGCTCGACCTCTTCTTGGTAAAACTCAAGATTGGTGCGGTTGTCCGTGCCGCTGCGGCGATTGGCGTTGAGGTCGACCAGGATGGTGCCGAGGCGCGCCATCGTGCCACCGCGGCTGCGGCGCCCGATATCCGCGAGCATCGAAGAGACATCCTTAAAATAGCGAAGGATGAACGCGTTGAGGTTGATGCTAAGAAGCGTTTCGTCCATATCGAAAACGACTGCTTTGAGCACGCGGGCACCTTTCTCGAAAAATCGATCTAGAATCGTTGGCTCCGGATACTTTACCCCAAAGCCGAATGCCTGGCTGGTTATCGTCAAGTTGCGGAGACGTGTGTTCATAAGATTACGAAAAAGTCTCCACACGAGTAAAAAATCGCAGTTCACGCTTGAAATCGAACTCATTTCCCCGTAACCTATACGAACGTGATTGCATAAGCGTCACATTAGTATCTGTCGGCTCCCGAGTGTTCCTAAACGTTGTGTGCTTGTCGCACCCTTCTGTAGGTCCTAGCAATCGGGGCCCCGTAGTTCGAAAGGGGTCCACCTTTGAGTGAGATTCAGAACTCGTCCATTTTCTCTCTTGACGATGTCAACGAGGAGGAGATGAACAACCTCATCGACGGTACGATTACCGACTTTGATGAGGGCGATCTCGTTAACGGCACTGTCGTTAAGATCGAGCATGACGAGGTGCTCGTTGACATCGGATTCAAGTCCGAGGGCGTTATCCCGGTCCGCGAGCTGTCCATCCGCAAGGACGCTAACCCTGCAGACATCGTTGCACTCGGTGATCCCATCGAGGCTCTGGTTCTCCAGAAGGAGGACAAGGACGGTCGTCTGGTCCTGTCCAAGAAGCGTGCCGAGTACGAGCGTGCTTGGAACCGCATCGAGGAGAAGTTCAACTCCGGCGAGAACGTCGAGGGCGAGGTTATCGAGGTTGTCAAGGGCGGCCTGATCCTCGACATCGGCCTGCGTGGCTTCCTGCCTGCTTCCCTCGTCGACCTCCGTCGCGTCAAGGACCTCACCTCTTACATGGGCACCCGCATCGAGGCCCGCGTCATCGAGATGGACCGCAACCGCAACAACGTTGTCCTCTCCCGTCGCGTCGTGCTCGAGGAGTCCCGTAAGGCCGAGCGCTCCGAGATCCTGTCCAAGCTCAAGTCTGGCATGCGTCTCCAGGGCACCGTTTCCTCCATCGTCGACTTCGGCGCCTTCGTCGACCTCGGCGGTATCGACGGCCTCATCCACATCTCCGAGCTCTCTTGGAACCACGTCAACCATCCTTCCGAGGTTGTCAAGGTCGGCCAGGAGGTCGAGGTCGAGGTTCTCGACGTCGATCTCAACCGCGAGCGCATCTCCCTGGGTCTCAAGCAGACCACCGAGGATCCGTGGCGCGCACTGGTCAAGAAGTACCCCGTCGGCGCTATTGTCGAGGGCACTGTGACCAAGCTTGTCCCGTTCGGCGCTTTCGTCGACCTGGGCGAGGGCATCGAGGGCCTGGTGCACATCTCCGAGATGGCCAACAAGCACGTCGATCAGCCTTCTCAGGTCACCCACGTGGGCGACAAGGTTCAGGTCAAGGTCATGGAGATCGACCTCGACCGTCGTCGTATCTCCCTGTCCATGAAGTCCGCTGCTGAGACTCTGGGCGTCGAGATCGAGGTTACCCCGCTTCCTTCCGAGAAGAAGGACGAGGAGACCGACGCCGAGTAAATCGGTTTGACGATCACTTGTTTTAAGGGATCCGTCCGTAATGGACGGGTCCCTTTTTGCATTTGGTGTCGAGATGCACGATGCTGCCCATGCTGTCCACAGGCTATTTGGTTGTCGGTGCATGAAAAATGCCGACATCCCGCCTCGGGGAGGAGGCGGGAACACACCGAGTAGACGGAGGGGTGCGGAGCGCGGTCGCGTCTCGACTGACGACGTTGCCCATCGACAACCCTATTGTACTGCATGGCGTGGTTCTTGGTTTATCGTGTCGAACGCTTGTGTTGTGCCATTGCCTGCGGCAACGGTGTGCTACACTCTTGCACTGCTGAGTGGGCCAGACGGTCGCGCGATGTGCTGCTTGCAGCACGCGTGAGGAAAGTCCGGGCTCCAGAGGGCGGGATGCCGGCTAACGGCCGGGCGGAGTGATCCGACGGAAAGCGCCGCAGAAAAGAAGACTCCCACCTGCGCCGCAAGGCGTAAAGGGAAAAGCTGAAACGGTGGTGTAAGAGACCACCAGCGTCGTGGCAACACGGCGGCTTGGCAAGCCCCATCCGGAGCAAGCGCGAATAGGAACGCTATGGGCCGGCCCGGTCCGCGTTCGGGTAGCGTGCGTGGAGCTGCACGGTAACGTGCAGACAAGATAAATGACCGTTCACGACAGAACCCGGCTTACAAGCCCACTCAGCACTTTGTTGACGCTGCGAACCCGTCAGCGCGGCAATCTGCCTTTCAAGCCTTCGGGCATGACCATAAGGTCAATGCCCTCGTCTTTCAAGGCACCTTGCTCGCGCTGACGGGTTCTCGCTTTCGACGGCGTCAGCTGGCCGATTTGGCGCTCATTCGTCGGTCGCCGCCATAAGGCGTGCTCCCTCCTCTTTCGGGCCAAATCGACTCAGCTGACGCCGTCTCGCTGTTGGCGACGGCATCATTGGCGTTTCCGTTCTTGTTGGCGAGGGCAATGGTACTGCCTTTGCCGTATTATTGAGGCTGTTTGTTGCTTTGCTTGTTGTTGAGGGGCTTTGTTGGACAGCTATTTTACTCTGCAATCGAATATTGAGGCTTCGGGCGAGTTTGTGGACCGCAAGAGCCGGTTTATTGCCCAGCTGGTCCATATTGAGTCCGAGGATGAGGCGAATGCCTTTATCGAGATGGTTCGCAAACGTCATTACGACGCTCGACACAATGTTCCCGCGTGGATTTTGGTCGATGGACGCGAGCGCCAGAGCGATGATGGTGAGCCGAGCCGCACGAGCGGTATGCCGACGCTCGAGGTGTTGCGCGGCGCGGGGCTCAAAAATGTTTGCTGCGTAGTGACGCGCTATTTTGGTGGCACGCTGTTGGGGCCTGGTGGCTTGGTACGCGCCTATACCGCGGCGACGCAGGCGGCGGTGGCCGCGGCTCAGGAGGCCGGGCAGATCGTTGAGATGACAAGCGTCGTGCCGGTTGACGTGCATGTGGCCTATCCGCAGTACGAGCAGGTGCTTCGTTTGGCGCAGGATTCGGGTGCCAAGGTTTCGGATACCGATTACGCGGATGCCGTGACACTTCATTTGGTGTTTAAGGCGGGGGAGCAGGAGCCGTTTTGCGCTAAGATGCGCGAGCTTATGGCGGGGCGTGAGGAGATTGAGGTCGGAGCTCCCGAATTTGCCGAGTTCTAACGGCGACGGCCGGCGTGCTTTTGGATGGATCCAAAGCGCGCCGGCCGTCGTTTTACTGTTGCTGTCGATTACTCGGCGAGCTGCTTTAGCACATCGCAGGCGATCTCGATGGCATCGTCGATGCAGCCGGGGCAGCTGCGAAGCGGACCCTTGTCCGATCCGATACCCTTGAGCGTGCCGCAGACGGTCGTCGTGTTCTTCTCGCCAAAGCGCTTGGCGATTTCGCGCGACAGCTTTTAGGTCTGGCCCTTGGTCTTGGGGTTTTCCATGCCGTCGCTCATTACAAAGCCCATGATGGCCACGGCGCCCGAGATGGCGCCGCAGGTTTCGGTCATGCCGCCCATGCCGGCGCCAAAGCCCTCGGTGAGGGTAAAGGCGACCTGGGGGTCGAGCCCGACAGCGGGCGCGAGCGTGCAGGCGACGGCCTGGGCGCAGTTAAAGCCACGGGCGTGATATTCGGCAGCTTGAGCCTGACAGGCGGTGATGTCGAGCTGGGCCGTATCGATTTGCTTCATCGTTGTCTCCTTGGTCACGGTGTACCCGCCTATGGTACCCGTGACGGGGCATGTAATCATCGAGAGCTTCATGTATGCCTCGTTTTTATCTATCGAGCAAATGCCCAAAGCTTGAGATAAATACCCTGATCAATTTGTCCCATAACCTACCTTGGGGATGGGTTGAGAGGGGTGCGGGGTAGCGGTATCGTGAACCGAATAAAACGTAACCCAGGCAAGGGAGCTAGATATGAGCGAGCAGACCATCGGTACCACATGCGTTCAGGGCGGCTATCACCCGGGAGATGCCGAGCCGCGCCAGGTGCCCATCTACCAGTCCACCACGTGGAAGTACGACACGTCGGAGCATATGGGCAAGCTGTTTGACCTGGAGGAGTCGGGCTACTTCTACAGCCGCCTGCAGAACCCCACGTGCGATCTGGTTGCCGCCAAGATCTGCGAGATGGAGGGCGGTACCGCTGCGATGCTCACGAGCTCGGGCATGGCTGCGAACTTCCTCGCGATCTTTAACGTGGCCGGTGCCGGCGATCATGTGGTCGCTAGCTCTGCCATTTACGGCGGTACGTATAACCTGCTCGCCCACACCATGGAGCGCATGGGTCTGACCTGCACGTTCGTCGCCCCCGACTGCACCGATGAGGAGCTCGAGGCAGCCTTTGAGCCCAATACCAAGCTCGTCTTTGGCGAGACGATTGCCAACCCCGCCCTTGCCGTGCTCGATATTGAGCGCTTTGCCAAGGCCGCACATGACCACGGCGTGCCGCTGATGGTCGACAACACCTTCCCGACGCCCGTGATGTGCCGTCCCTTTGAGTGGGGTGCCGACATCGTTACGCACTCCACCACCAAGTACATGGATGGACATGCTGCCTACCTGGGCGGCGTGATCGTTGACCACGGCCAGTTTGACTGGATGGCTCATGCGGACAAGTTCCCGGGTCTTACCACGCCCGATGAGAGCTACCACGGCGTGACCTATGCCGAGAAGTTTGGTCGCGAGGGTGCCTTCATTACCAAGGCAACCGCTCAGCTCATGCGCGATCTTGGTCCTATGCAGAATCCGCAGGCGGCCTTCTTCCTGAACAGCTCGCTCGAGAGCCTGCATGTGCGCATGCCGCGTCATTGCGAGAACGGCCTGGCCGTTGCCAAGTTCCTGCAGAGCCATCCCAAGGTGCGCTTCGTGAGCTATCCGGGCCTGGAGGGCGATAAGTACTATGACATCGCTCAGAAGTACATGCCCAACGGTACCTGCGGCGTTGTGAGCTTTGGCTTTAACGGTGGTCGCGCGGCGGCCGAGACCTTTATGAAGAGCCTCAAGCTCGCCCAGATCGCCACGCACGTTGCCGACGCCCGCACTTGCTGCCTGCATCCTGCTAACGCTACGCATCGCCAGATGAACGACGAGGAACTCATCGCCTGCGGTATCTCCGCCGACATGGTGCGCCTGTCGTGCGGCCTCGAGGACACGGCCGATCTGATTGCCGACCTTGAGCAGGCGCTCGAGCAGTGCTAGGCTAGCGTTCGCATAAGGCGCCGATGCTGGCAGAAAGCTTCGGCGACCTTTAGTTCCGATTCCGTAGGCGGGACCCCAATCGCGACTGTTTACAGGCGATTGGGGCCCCGTTTTTGCGTTGGGCCACTCGAAAGGATGGATATGGAGAAAACCGCAGAGCAGCTGCGCCGCGAGCACATTGCCCTAGAGGGCGACACCCATGGCAAGAACAAGTGGGCGATTCTGTTTACCGTGCTCATCATGACGTTTATGGTGTGTCTGGATTCGACCGTCGTGACCGTGGCGCTGCCCGTGATGCAAAAGGAGCTGGGCGTGGGCCTCGATCGCATTCAGCTGGTAAGCTCGGTGTATCTGCTTGCGACTTGCGTGGCTATGTTGCCGTTTGGCCGTCTGGGCGACGTGCGCGGCAAGGTGAATGTGTTTCAGTTGGGCGTCATCGTCTTTTCGGTCGGTTCGCTGCTGTGCGGCCTTTCGGCCTCGCTCGAGGTTCTTATCCTGGCGCGCATTGTTCAGGGCGTCGGTTGCGCGGCGGCCATGGCTAACAACATGGGTATCATCACCGAGTCGTTTCCGGCGCGCGAACGAGGCCGTGCCATGGGTATTCTCGCGACCTTCGTGGCCCTCGGCATGATGTGCGGCCCCGTGCTCGGCGGCATGCTGGTGGCAAGCTTTCCCTGGGAGAGCATCTTCCTCATCAACCTGCCCATCGGCGTAATCTCGTTTATCGTGGGGCTCTACACGCTGCCGCACGTTAAGCCAGAGGCCGGCGAACGCCCCATGTCCCTGATCGAGGCTGCTCGTCGCTGCTTTGCAAATTCGGCCTTCACCATCAACCTTGCCTGCATGCTCATCGTGTTTGTTGGCATTGGCGCATCCGAGTTTATCCTGCCGTTCTATTTTCAGGACGCCCACGGCTTTGGTTCCGACATTTCCGGATTGCTCTTTTTGGCGCTGCCAATGGTGAATGCCTTTATCGGCCCGCTTTCGGGTACGGTTTCGGACCGTGTTGGCTGCGAGGGCCCCACGGCAGTCGGCCTGGGCGTGTACGTATGCGGTCTTTTTGCGGTAAGCACACTCGACGAGCATTCTTCCATCCCTGTGATCGTGTGCTGTGTCGCGTTTATGTCGTGTGGTACTTCGATTTTCCAGAGCCCCAACAACTCGCTGTATATGGGCTCGGCTCCGCGCGAAGCGCTCGGCTTTGCGGGCAGCCTGGGCAGCCTGGCGCGCTACGCCGGCATGGCACTCGGCATTACGGCGGCGTCGCATATCCTGTATGGGCAGATGAGCGTGGCGATGGGCGAGGCCGTGACCAGTTTTGTTGCAGGCCGTCCGGATGTATTCCTATTCGGCTTTCGCTCGGTGTTTTACGTACTTATGGCTGTGGCCGCTGTGGGCTTTGCGCTTGCTATGGTGCGTTTGGTGAAGATGCGCGCCCGCCATTAGCGTGTTGGGAGGCTGTCTGCCACGATTCGCGCCGTCCCAAAAAGACTGGTTTGTGGTGCGATGCGGCTTGTGGGGCGGGCGGGGGTCGGTCCGTGGTAGACTATCGAACAACGTTTATTAATCGCGCGGTATCGTTGCCGTGAGAAGGGGTTGCGCCATGCAGGAGCTTGAGGATCGTATTCGCCATGACGGCATCGTAAAGGCCGGTAACGTCCTTAAGGTTGATGCCTTCCTCAACCACCAATGCGACGTTGAGCTGTTCGACCACATGGGCGCCGAGTGGGCCCGTCTGTTCGAGGATGTCGAGATCAACAAGATCCTGACGATCGAGGCTTCGGGCATTGGCATGGCTTGTATCGCGGCTCAGCATTTTGGCGGCGTGCCGGTGGTCTTTGCCAAGAAGGCGCAGTCCATCAACCTCGACGGCGAGCAGTATGCCACGACCATCTACTCCTTTACCAAGCAGAAGGAGTACCCGGTCATCGTCGGCAAGCGCTTCCTGTCCGAGGGTGACAAGGTTCTGATTATCGACGACTTTTTGGCCAACGGCTGCGCGCTCGAGGGTCTTATCAAGATCTGCGAGGCTGCGGGTGCCGAGGTATCCGGTATTGGCATCGCCGTTGAGAAGGGCTTCCAGGGCGGTGGCGATAAGCTCCGCGAGCGCGGCTTCCGTGTTGAGAGCCTGGCCCGTATCGCCGATATGGACTGCGATACCGGCGAGATCACCTTCGCCTAAGTGCGTAACACAAGCGATTGGTATGCGATGTGACAAAGGGACTTTCCCTTTGTCACATTTTTTGTATGAGGGGAGGTGTTGATATGGATGAGAACAAGATGGGATGGCGTGAGTATGCGCACTATGCCGAGATGTCGGTCGAGGAGTTGGCGCGCGATTGCGAGGTGCAGGTGTTTCGCGCGACGGGCCCGGGTGGGCAGGGCGTGAACACGACGGACTCGGCGGTGCGCATGAAGCATATCCCTTCGGGGATTACCGTGACGGCGCGTGAGAGCCGCAGCCAGTTCCAAAACCGTAGCAGCTGCCTGCGTAAGCTGCGCGCTGAGCTTGAGTGTCGCGGGCGTCCACCGCGCCGACGCGTAAAGACCAAGGTGCCTCAGCGCTCTCGCCAGCACAGGCTCAATGACAAGCACTTCAACGCCATTAAAAAGGCCAACCGTCGCAAACCGGGCAGCGACGAATGATCTCTTCATAAGTTGCGGTGAAATAGGGACTGTTTTGCGGCTTTAACTGCATAAACAGTCCCTATTTCACCGCAACTTAGGGGTGGCTAGTGGGTGGGGCGCCAGACGTTGAGGGCGCCGCCGAGGACGTCGACCTCGATGCGCGAGGCGACAACGGGCTCCCCGTCGGCCTGGATGGGGTAGTCTGGCTCCTCAAAGGTAAGCTCGGCATGGCGACAGCGGCGCATGCGAACCGGTGGCAGCTTGGTGTGGTGGCCATCTTTGGCCGAAAGGAACATGGGAAGCGCGACCGCGCGCGGAACGGGGCCGCAGGCGTAGCAGACGTCGAGTATGCCGTCACAGGGGTCGGCTTCGGGACAGATACGATAGCCCGAGCCATAGGTAGGACCCAGCTGAATCGCCATGACGATCGCCCTTACGCGCTCGGCGGGCGCGCCGTCAAAGCTGACTGCCATGGGGTAGTTGCGATAGCGTAGGCCAAACTGCTCAAGTCCCGAGAGGGTGTAGAGCGGGGCGCCCGTCAAGCCGGTCTTTTTGCGCAGTTCGGTGGTGCCAAGGCCGATAGCAGCATCGATGCCGATCGAAAGCGTCTGGTCATAGTACTCAACGGAACATTCGCCGCTACCGCTTGCGGGGTTCCATGAGCGAATCCGCCCGATGTCCTGACGCTGCAGCTCACAGGTGAGCAGCGCGCCAAAATCCTTGCCGGAGAAATCTTCGATGCCGAGCGTCTGGGCAAAATCGTTGCCGGAGCCCACGGGCAGGACGGCAAGGGCGGGCCGGACCGCCTCATCCTGCGTCATGAGTCCATTGACGACCTCGTGGATCACGCCGTCGCCGCCAAGGGCGATAACAGTGCGATAGCCCTGAGCCTGTGCGGCAAGCTCCTTGGCGTGCCCCGTGCGTTCGGTTAGTACCAGGTCAAACTGGGATGCGCGTGCGGTCATATCCAAAAAGCGCTGCAGGCGTTCGGCAACCTCGCGCGCGGCGCCCGACTGGGCGGCTGGGTTGGCGATGATGAGCGTGCGACCAAAATCAGTTGCGTGCATGGGGCGACTCCCGGCGTGTGACATGACAGTGCGGTCGCGCTCAGGTAGAGTTGCCCCCGATTGTGGCTGCACGGCGATTATTACATCTACTCTATCAGGTCGTTGTGGCGCTCGATAGCATCCGCTACCGTACCGCCCTCATCCACAATAAGCGAACGGCGCTTGGGTGAGATGATGCGTTGGGCGGGGTACACGCCGCGGTGTCCGCCGGTTAGGTAGCTGATAAAGGCCACGATGACAAAGAACCCGGCGGCCGTGCCGTGGAACAGGTCGATGGCCATCATGCAGGTGGTGATGGGTACGTTGAGGCCGGCGCAGAACACGCCGAGCATGCCGAGAGCCGCCAGAAAACTGGGGTCGAGCCCGGTAAGGTAACCGATCCAGCCACCGAGTGCCGCACCGATGCCAAACAGGGGCGTGACCTCGCCGCCTTGGAAGCCAGCGCCCAGGGTAAGCGCTGTGACGACCAACTTGATGGCTGCGTCCGCCAGGGTGGTGTTGCCCGCAAATCCGGCGCCGGAAAGCCACGTGGAAAGGCCGGCGTAGTCCCAGGCGTCGAGGAGGGCATAGGCGGCTAAAACCACGAGTGCGCCTATAAGTGCGCGAACGAGGTAATTGGTGATAAAGCGACCGTACAGGCTCTTGACGGTTCGAACCGACCACGCAAAGAGGCGTGCCGTCAGACCGAAGATGATGGCACTGATAACAACGATGACGACCGTTGTAGGCGTCATAGCGGGAACGCTGGCGATGACATTCACTTCGTACTCGGTACCCAGGGCGAGTGATGTAAAGTAGCCGGTAAACGACGCGACCAGGCAATAGATGCCCGCGGTGTAGTCGATCTTGCCGATAAAGCACATCTCCATGCCAAAGAAAGCTCCGGCAAGGGGCGAGCCGAATACGGCGCCAAAGGCCGACGAGATTCCGGCGAGCATGAGGTCGTGGTGGTCATGCTTTTTGAGGTGGGCGAGGCTCGAGATGTTGCTGGCGATGGTGCCGCCAATCTGCACCGCAGCTCCCTCGCGACCGGCCGATCCGCCCGTTAGGTGCGTGAGCGTGGAGCAGACGAAGGTGAGGACGGCCATGCGCATATGGATGAGGCGGGTGCCCAGAGCGGAGTCGATGACCAGGTTGTTACCGCGTTTGGCGGCAAGACCGTGGTTTTTGTACACCCATGCGGTGGCAACGCCCACAACGGGAAGAAGCGCGTAAATCCACGCATGGTGCTCGCGATAGTCGGTCGCGATATTCAACGAGGCCAAAAACGCCCAAGCGGCAACGCCCATGGCGAGCGAGACGATGACGACGAGTACGAGCAACTTGGCACTCGCGAGTAGGTTGCGGGCGTTGCGGCGCGTGTCGGCAGCCAAGAGATGCTCGGAGCGGGTAAGTTGATGCCTGCCTGCCGTGATGACGTCGTTCAGGGAGAAAAAACCGCCGTCGTCGAGCGGCTGGGGATGGTCTTGCGCCTCGTTTGCGCTTTCGGGTTTGTCGTTATGAGTCATACGTTCCTCTTTTAGGTTGCAACGCAAGCATTATAAAACGCGGTAAACGCGACGAGCCGGTGGGTTGGTTTCGATTCTGTTTCGTGGCTTGCGGCCGACAGGTGTATTTGCGGGTACAGGCCAAGTCGCGGTCGTGCGTCTGGGGATTATACTGAGACAAGCATAAAGAATCGGCGCTCCTGTTGTGCGCCGTGGCATTAAGAGGTGCATATGGCAGAGAAACTCATTCCGCTGGAGGACGCGCAGTCGATTGTTCTGTCGCACGTTGCTCCGACCGATTTCGTCGAGATTCCCGTGTGGCAGGCCACCGGTCTTCCCTTGGCCGAGGACGCGGTGGCCGATATCGACATTTCGCCGTTTGCCAACAGCGCTATGGACGGATATGCCGTGCGGTCGGCGGACTTGGCGCAGGCATCTGGCGAGGCACCGGTGACGCTCTATGTTATTGGACACGAGGCCGCGGGCCATGTGTTTGAGGGCGCAATCGGCGCGGGCGAGACGGTCCGCATCATGACGGGCGCGCCGGTACCCGAAGGTGCCGATGCCGTGGTGAAATACGAGATCGTCGATGTGCTCGACGGTGACGGCAATGAGGGCTCGCGTGTGAGGTTCTCGGCGCCGGCCAAGGTGGGGGAGAACGTTCGCTCTGCCGCCGAGGAGGCCCATGCCGGCGATGTTGTGATGCACGCCGGTGAGGTCGTGGCTCCGGCGGGCGCCGGCTTGCTGGCAAGCGCCGGATACGCGAGCGTGAAGGTGCATGCTGCCCCACGTGTGGGCATCATCTCGCTGGGCACGGAGCTGGTCGCACCGAGTAACGTGCCGGCGCGCGGGCAGATTCGCGACTCCAACTCGTCGGCGTTGATGGCCGAAGCACTCGATGCAGGAGCCGAGCCTGTTTTCTACGGCATTGCGCCCGATGATGAGCAGGCGATTGCCGAGCTGGTTCATCGTGCCGTGCAGGAGTGCGACTTTGTCATTACGAGCGGTGGTGCCTCGGCGGGCGATTACGACTACGTGACGGCGCTCGTCCGGCGCGAGGGCGAGGTGCTGTTCGATCGCATCTCGATGCGTCCGGGCAAGGCCATCACGTTTGGTCTGCTTGGGGACAAGCCATATTTGGGGCTTTCGGGCAATCCCGCGGCGGCGTATGTGGGCTTTGAGATGCTTGCCCGCCCGGCGATTCGCAAGATGCGCGGCTTTGCCGAGGGTGCGCGTCCCGTGCAGCAGGCGACGCTCACGCATAGCGTGAAAAAGCGACAGCATCGCCGCTTCTTTGATCGCGCCACGGTTTTGCGCGACCCCGAGACCGGTGGGCTGTTGGTGACCGAGGCCAAGACGCAGAATTCGGCGCTGCTCGGTACGATGCAGCGTGCGAACTGCCTGCTGCGTATTGACGAAGGACCGTGCGAGCTCAAGGCGGGCGACGTTGTGGATGTCGTGCGTGTCGACCTGCCCGAGGGCACGGTGTTGTAGGAGGAAGACTATGGAGTTGAAGATATCGATCGTGACGTGTTCGGACACGCGCGATCTTGCGCAGGACGAGGCCGGAGCCGCACTCGAGGAACTTATCGAGGAGCAGGGCTGGACGGTCGCCTCGCATGTGGTCGTGCGCGACGACGTCAGCGAGATTGGTGATGCCATTGTGGAAGCTGCCGATGAGTGCCACGCCAATGTCGTGCTCACCTGTGGCGGCACGGGACTTTCGATGCGCGACGTGACGCCCGAGGCGACGCGTGCCGTCTGCGACCGCGATGTGCCGGGTGTTGCAGAGGCAATCCGTGCGTACTCGATGACCAAGACGCGCCGCGCTATGCTCTCGCGCGCTATTTGCATGCAACGAGGTCATACGCTTGTCGTAAACTTTCCCGGTTCTACGAAGGCCGCCCGCGAAAGCTGGGAGGCCATAGCAGACCAGCTGGAGCATGCGGCTCAGATGACAGCGGGCGGCGGACATACCAACTAAGCGGTTTACCTGCGGCGGGGCGACCTGAACGGCTGCTCCGCCTTTGTTTTCCGCCGAAGCGACGTCGAGGTGCACGGCAACTCGAAACTATGTTCTCTAGCGAGAATAATTTCTCACTATCATTATTCTCGCAGAAGTATAATCTGATTGCAGATTAAAGCCCGCGGTGGGGTACCCGGGCACAAGGTCCGAAAGGGTTGAATATGTTCGATATGGTTTCTCGCCGCGGTTTTGTCTCGCTTTCTGCTGCCGCTGCCGCCGGCCTTGGCCTTGCCGGCTGCTCGGGCAACAAGACGTCCGAGCTCGCTGGTTCCGATACCGGCTCAGCCAGGTCTTCCTCTAAGAAGAAGGCTGTTGAGCTGCAGGTCTTCGCCGCTAACTCGCTCGAGAAGGCGCTTCCCGAGGTTCAGGAGCTTTACACCGAGCAGACCGGCACCACGTTTGCCGACACGCAGTTTAAGGCGTCTGGCGACCTTGTCGAGCAGATGCGCGCCGGTGCCGCCGTCGACGTGCTCATCACGGCCTCCAAGGGCACCATGGACGACGCCGAGGCCGCCGAGCTCGTCGACGCCGATTCGCGTGAGGACATGTTCGTCAACGACCTCGTGATCATTCGCGCCGAGGGCTCCGACACCAAGGTCGAGGCCATCGCCGACGTCGCGAACCTGGACGGCAAGATCGCCATCGGCGACGCCAAGACCGTTCCCGCCGGCAAGTACGCCAACCAGGCCCTGGCCTCCGTGGGCCTCTACACCGGCACCGAGGGCGACGATGGCGAGTATGCTCCCGAGATCGCCGACAAGGTGGCCCTGGCCGACAAAGTTGGTACCGCCGCCGCCTATGTGTCCACAGGCGACTGCGTGGCCGGTTTTGTCTACAGCTCCGATATCTTCCGCTACGACGGCATCGAGGAGGCCTTCGTGTGCCCCGAGGATTCGCACAAGCCCATCGTGTACCCGGGTGCCGTTGCCGAGAGCTCCGAGCACGCCGACGAGGCCAAGGCGTTTATCGACTTTTGCCTGACCAACAAGAAGGCTCAGAAGATTTGGGCTAAGTACGGCTTTGAGCTTTCCGCGTAGTGCGGCTTGGCGCGATAATTCCATCGTTTTGTGTTTCACTCCGTCCTTGTATTCGCTTGGAGCTTTTCGTGCTTAATAGATTCCGCATCCTTGTCGCCTGTGCTTTGACCTTCACGCTTTGCTGGGTGCCGGGATTTGCGTTTGCTGGAGACGCTGAGGATGGAGCTCAGGTTGCTGCGACCGCCCATGGGCTTTCCTATGGGATCGAGGGTTTTGAGCGGTTGGCCAAGGGGACCGCTCGTGCCATGGAGGGCCAGCCTGAGGGCTACCGGTTTCCCGTTGACGAGGACGTGGACCTTGTAGTGGCGCCTGCTGCCGATCGCGTTGTGGTGTGGATATCGCCCAAGGCGGTCGAGAAGTATGGATTGGATCCGCAGGACAACGAGTGCGTATCGGGTCTCAAGGCCCTCGTCTGTGAGCTCGACAGCGTAAACTGCATGGGAGGTGCGCAGCTAGGGGACGTGGATCTTCCTTGGTATGTCACGGCGGAAACAACGTTTGACGCCGGCGGGTATACCTATGGCTTTGACGAGCGCGGTGCGGATGGGGACCGCTATGTGGTGATTGCATCGGCCTCGGGTGATGCCAAGGGCGGCGCGCGTTGGCTTGATAGCGCTCAAATGGTAGAGGCATCGTCTGTCGTGTTGCGGGATGAGCAGGGGCCCTTGACCTCTCTGACTTCCTTTTTGGGCGACATCGACTATCGCCCGTTTTGGGTGTCTATCAAAACGAGCGGTCTTGCCTTGCTGATCTCCTTTGCGCTGGGCCTGTTCGCCGCGTGGAAGACTATGGGTACCTCGAGCCGCATCAAGGGCCTGCTCGACTCGGTCTTTACCATTCCTATGGTGCTGCCGCCCACGGTCTGCGGCTTTCTGCTCCTCATGCTGTTTGGCCGCTCGACCGGGGTGGGCCAGTGGCTCATCGCGCACGGCGTCTCGATCGTCTTTACGTGGCCCGCGGCGGTGATATCTGCCGTGGTTGTGTCGTTCCCGCTCGTCTATCGTACGGCACTCGGAGCCTTCGAGAGCCTCGACACGCAGATGCTCGATGCGGCGCGAACCCTGGGATGGTCCGAGCGTCGCATCTTTACCAAGCTTATGATGCCGCTTGGCTGGCCCTCGATTGCCGCCGGCACGGTGCTCGCCTTTGCCCGCGCGATGGGCGAGTTTGGTTGCACGCTGTTCTTTGCAGGCAACTATGCCGGCATTACGCAGACCATTCCCATTGCGATTTACTTTGAGTGGATGGGCGGTAACACGTCGGTGGCCCTCTTTTGGGTCATCGTCGTAATTGTGTTCAGTTTCCTGGTCATTCTGTTCATCAACATGTACACGGCGCATTCGCAAAAGTATCGCGAGCGTGGTCTCTCCCGTGCGGAGCGCAAGCACGCCAAAGATCTCGCCGGACAGGGCGATTCGCTCGATCCGGCGGGCGGCGATGCCTTGCGTATCGATCGCGAGGCGCTGGCCGAGCTCATGCGCGATGATGCGGCGCAGCAGGGAGGTCGATAAGCTATGTCGCTCGTTTTGGATATTAAGAAACGTTATCCCGGGTTTGTGCTCGACATGCAGCTTGAGGCCGGCGAGGAGCGCGTGGCGCTGCTGGGCGCCTCGGGTTGCGGCAAGAGCTGCACACTGCGCTGCATTGCCGGTGTGGAGACGCCCGACGAGGGCAAGATCGTCGTCAACGGCGTGACATTTTTTGACTCGGCCGCGGGCATTAACCTGTCGCCTCAGGAGCGCAAATGCGCTCTGCTGTTCCAAAACTATCAGCTGTTTCCCAATATGACGGTGGCCGATAACGTGTGCGCTGGCGTAAAGGATGCGGGCGACGCCGCGGCGCGCAAAAGGCTGGCCGAGCGCTATCTGGGCATTTTCGGTCTGGCCGACTTTGCCGACCGCTATCCCGCGCGACTCTCGGGCGGTCAGCAGCAACGTGTGGCGCTTGCGCGCATGGTGGCGGCGCATCCGGGCATTTTTATGTTCGACGAGCCCATGAGCGCACTCGATTCCTATCTTAAGAGCGCCCTCGAGCAGAACATGCTCGACCTGTTCGATGTGTGCAACCGCACCGTGCTCTACGTGAGCCACGATATCGACGAGGCATGTCGCCTGTGCCAGCGCATCTGCGTGATGCATAACGGGCACGTCGAGGAGATCGGCTCCGTCGAGGACGTGGTCCGCTGTCCGCAGACGCTGGCGGCGCTGCGCCTGACGGGCTGCAAGAACACAAGCCGGGCGCGCAAGATCGGATCCCAAGAAGTTGAGGCGCTCGATTGGGGCATGACCTTTAGCGTGGGTCGTGAGGTGCCCGATGAGGTGGCATATCTGGGCATTCGTGCGAGCTACTTCCATGTGGACAACCGTGCTGAGCGGGGTCGCAACAGCTACGACCTGCATGTGGCCCGGGTGAGTGATTCGCGTTTTGAGCGCTTGGTGCTGTTGGACGTGCCGCGCGCCGATGCGCCCACGCGTCTGCAGTGGAAGGTCAACAAGGTGGGCGTGCCTGTCGACGAACTGCCGCAAGCAGGCGAGACGCTGCGCATGCACTTCGATGCGAGTAGGATCCATTTGGTTTGTCGATAGCGCCGGGTAATGCTGTCGGGGATATAAGCCTCGGCGGTTTTGTCTTGCCGTTTGCCGAATGAGGAATGACAAATCCTTATCAGTCAAGATAATTATTTATTAAACGACTGCACACGACGCTGTCGTACGAATGTCAACGGTGTTCGCATGGTCGATGACCGTTGATATAGTTGACCTCAACTTGTAAAGGAGGGTGCGCACATGCCGCAGACGACATACATTCGCCGCGTTGCCGCGCGTGCCCTATACATGGCTCGGAGTCGCATATGAGCAGGTATGTTCACGGCTCCGGGAGAGACGACGCACAACTAAATAACTGTCCGCAAGGCAGGTTCCCCAAAATTCCGGGTTTAGGCGCGGCTGGGTTTTCGCCACCCACCGTGCAGCAATACCGTAGCTATTCATTTTTGGTTCGAGAGGGGAACCGTTATGGCTGAAGAATTTGATTTCCATCCGATGTGGGAGAGCCTCGGCATGAATCTTGCCGACCACGACATGCTGCTGGGTGCCGTGGGCCAGATGTACGGCGATATGTTTCTGACGCAGAACAATCGCCCCAAGTCCACGTCCTACCTGGATTTTGTCGCCACCAACATCCACAGTGGCCGCATTAAGGAGATGCTTGACAAGAAGGCGGCCGGCGAGGCCACCAAGATCGTCGGCTCGTTCTGCGTGTACGTGCCCGAGGAGATCGTGCTTGCCTGTGACGGCATTCCCGTTGGTCTGTGCTCGGGTGCCGATTGGGCAACCGATAAGGTCGAGGAGCACCTGCCGCGCAACACCTGTCCGCTTATCAAGAGCTTTGCCGGCTTTAAGCTGGGCGAGGTCTGCCCCTACATTGAGTCGAGTGACCTGGTGGTAGGCGAGAACACCTGCGACGGTAAGAAGAAAGCCTACGAGTTCTTTGCCACGCAAAAGAACATGTACGTCATGGATATTCCCAACGTGCACGACGAGTCGACGCTCGTGACCTGGAAGGCCGAGGTCAAGAAGCTCGCCGCCAAGATCGAGGACGAGTGCGGCGTCAAGATTACGCCCGAGCGTCTGAAGGCTGCCATCCACGCCGTCAATGAGAAGCGCCGCGCCCTGCAGCGCCTCGCTGAGACCCGCGCTGCCGACCCTGCGCCCATCAGCGGTCTCGACAGCCTGCTGACCGTTCAGGCCGCCTTTATGGACGACACACCGCGTCTGACCGGAGCCATCAACGATATGGCGGCTGAGTGCGAGCAGCGTGTCGAGGCCGGCGAGGGCGTGGCACCCAAGGGGACCAAGCGCATCCTGTACACCGGTACGCCCATGGCCGTGCCCAACTGGAAGCTGTTCAACCTTATCGAGAAGGCCGGCGGCGTTGTGGTGGGCGAGGAGTCCTGCACGGGTTCGCGCTATTACAAGGACTTGGTCGATGAGTCCGGTGAGACGGTTGACGAGATGCTCGATGCTATCGCCGAGCGCTACTTTAAGATCAACTGCGCCGTCTTTACGCCCAACGACCAGCGTATGAAGGACATTGTCCAGATGGCCAAGGACCTGCATGCCGATGGCATCGTCGACGTGGCCCTGCAGTTCTGCACGCTCTACGAGATGGAGTCCTTCGCCGTGGAGAAGGCCGCCGAGGAGGCAGGCATTCCGTTTATGCACATCACGACCGACTACGCCGGTGAGGATGCAGGCCAACTGCAAACCAGGATCGAGGCTTTCTTGGAAACCATTTAGGGGTATCCGTTCCGGCGGCTTCCCCAGGCACCCGATCTTGCCGTTCAAACCGTCGCTTACGTACCAAAGTACGCGGCGCTCCTCTTTCACGGCAACCTCGGGCACCTGGGAAAGCCGTTTCCTTGGTTGGTTAAAAGGTTTGTTAAGGAGTTATATGTCGGAAAATATTGAGCAGCCGTTGCCGTCCACGTTTGAGGAGTTCAACGAACAGCGCAAGGCGGCGTTTATTCGCGTTAAGGATTACAAACAGGCAGGCAATCGCCTGGTCGGCTTCTTGTGCAGCTATACGCCACTCGAGATTATCGATGCCGCGGGGGCTGCGAGCGTGGCGCTGTGCGGCACGTCCGATGAGGTGATTCCCGAGGCCGAGAAAGTGCTGCCGGCAAACCTGTGTCCGCTCATCAAATCGACGTACGGCTTTGCCTATTCGCAAAAGTGCCCGTTTACGTACTTTAGCGACATGATCATCGGCGAGACCACCTGCGACGGCAAGAAGAAGATGTACGAGCTGCTCAACGAGCTCAAGCGCACGCACATTCTGCATCTTCCGCAGGGTCGCGACCGTGCCTACGAGCGCGAGGGCTGGTACGAGGAGTGCCGTCTGCTCAAGGAGGAGCTCGAGAACTTCTACGGCATCACGATTACCGACGATGACCTGCGCGCTGCCGTCCGTCGTCGCAACCGCTTGCGTGCGGCCCAGCTCGAGATGTTTGCGCTGCAGGCCAGTCAGCCGGCGGCCATGAGCGGCGTCGACCTGATGAGCACCATGTTTGCCGGTACGTTCAGCTTTGATATCGAGGCCTATACGCAGCAGCTGGAGCAAAAGGTCGCCAAGCTGCGCGAGGCCTACGACGCGGGCGAGCGCCCAGTCGCGGCGGATGCCAAGCGCATTCTGATCACCGGCTGCCCGGTGGGCGGCGTAATCAACAAGATCGGTCGCACCATCGAGTCCAACGGCGGCGTGGTCGTGTGCATGGACGACTGCTCGGGCGAGCGTACGGCGGCCATGATGATCGATCCGGAGGCTCCCGACATCCTGCGCGCCATCGCCGACCGCTATCTGGATATCAACTGCTCGGTCATGACGCCCAACGACGGTCGTTTGGAGAACACGCTGGCCATGTGCGAGAGGTATCACGTCGATGGCGTGGTGGAAAACGTGCTCCAGGCGTGTCACACCTTTAACGTGGAGAGTGCGCGCATGCAGGAGGCTGTCGAGGGTGCGGGTATTCCGTATATGAAGATCGAGACCAATTACAGCAACGGCGACATGGGCCAGATCGAGACGCGCATCGCCGCCTTTATCGAAACCCTCTGACGTCTGAGGCACCCGACCTTCCGGCTCCAACCCTCCTCGCGTACCTTGAGTACGCTTCGTCGGGCTTGTCGCTCGGAATCTCGGGCACCTCAGACGCCAGAGGGCCGTTGTTGCAGCAGTGTCTGATCGTTTGATTTTCTTGCTGATTGGGAGAGAGCCATGATAGGGATCGGGATCGATATCGGGTCTACGGCGGCTAAGGCTGCTGTGGTCGACGGGGAGGGTTCGGTGGCGTGGACGTGCGTGCGGCCAACCGGGTTTTCCTCGGTCGATGCTTCCGAGCGGCTGCGCGAGGCACTGGCAGCGGCCGGCTACGACGTGACGGGCGACGATGTTCGCGTGGTCGCGACTGGCTACGGCCGTGTCGCCGTGCCCTATGCGCACAAGGTCGTGACCGAGATCACCTGCCACGGCACCGGTGCCGTGCGCCTGTTTGGCGATCACGGCACGGTGATTGACGTGGGCGGCCAGGACACCAAGGTCATTCAGCTTAAAAGTGGCCGCGTGGCCAAGTTCGCCATGAACGACAAGTGCGCTGCCGGCACGGGGCGCTTTTTGGAGATCATGGCCGACCGCCTAGGCATTTCCCAGCAGCAGATGGCCGACCTGGCGCGTTCCGGCGAACCCACCAAGATCAGCAGCATGTGCACGGTGTTTGCCGAAAGCGAGGTTATCAGCCTGATTGGTCGCGGTGAGCCGCGCGAGAACATTGCGCGTGGCGTGATCGACAGCGTGGTCTCGCGCGTGGCCACTATGGCCGGGCAGGCGACGGGTGCTCCGTACTACCTGACGGGAGGCTTGTGCGAGAACGCTTACGTTGTGGAGCGGCTGGCGGCGCTGCTGGGGTCGCCGGTCACCACCTCGCCCCAGGCCCGCTTCGCCGGTGCCATCGGCGCGGCGATTCGCGCACAGGCGCTCAATTAATGCATCCGCCGTAGGCTCGCATTCATGCGTATACTGGGAGAAAATGATTGACCGATGAGAGGAGGTATCGATGGCTGACGATCAGATTAAGCTTACGTCTATGACTGCCGCGAGCGGTTGAGCCGCTAAGTTGGCTCCCGGAGCCCTCGCCCAGGTTCTGGGCGACTTGCCAAATGTGCATAACGACAACTTGCTCGTGGGGTTCGATACCTCTGACGATGCGAGCGTCTTCCGCGTAGGGGAGAACCTGGGGCTTGTGCAGTCCATCGACTTCTTCCCGCCGATGGTCGACGACCCGTTTCTGTTTGGCCAGATTGCCGCGGCCAACTCGCTGTCGGACATCTACGCCATGGGCGGGCGGCCGAGCCATGCCATGAACCTACTCTGCATACCCAGTTGTCTGGGCATCGAGGTTGCCGGTCAGATTCTGGCGGGCGGCGCCGACAAGTGCGTCGAGGCGGGTTGCTCCATCGCGGGCGGCCATACCATCAACGACGACGAGCCCAAGTATGGCCTGTCTGTGAGCGGCTTTGTCGCGCTCGACCGCATGCTCGCCAACAGCGGCGCACGCGTGGGCGATGTTCTGCTGCTGACCAAGGCGATCGGCTCGGGCATTATCACCACGGCCATTAAGGGCGAGCTCATCGAGCAGGACGAGGCCGCGGCCATGTTTGACTCGATGCGCACCCTCAACGAGGCGCCGATTCGTCTGGCCGAGGGGCTCGAACTTCACGGCTGCACCGACATTACGGGCTTTGGCCTGATCGGGCACGCGTGTGAGATGGCCGAGGGCTCGGGCGTGCAGGTTGAGCTTGCGTCGGGGGCGGTACCGCTCTTTGACCAGGTGCTCGATATGGCGCGTCTGGGCATTATCCCCGCGGGCTCCTACCGCAACCAGGACTTCTTTGGCCCGCGTGTGGCTGCCGACGAGGACCTGGAGTCGGGTATGCTCGACGCGCTGTACGATCCGCAGACGTCTGGTGGTTTGCTTATCGCGGCGCCCGCGGCGGATGTGGATGAGCTTGCGCGTCGCCTGGATGCCGAGGGGTGCATCGCCGCCGTTGTCGGGCGCGTGTGCGAGGCGGAGCCGGGCGGTCCTGCCGTCCGCGTTGTTCGCTAGCCCGCACGTTTATGTAACTGTTTATCGTTCTCTAGAACGGTTCTTTCGAAAGGATTTTGCTATGTCTACCAAAATTGAAGTCAATACCATGGGCGATGCCTGCCCGCTGCCCGTCGTCAAGACGCTTAAGGCACTCAAACAGCTTGATGGCGAGGGTGCCGTGGTGACCTCGGTCGATAACGAGACCGCCGTCAAGAACATCTCCAAGATGGCGCAGGAGAAGGGCTGCACGGCCTCGGTCGAGAAGATCTCGGACGCCGAGTGGCACGTGACCGTCACGACCGCCGGTGCCGTGGCCGTTGCGGACCCCGAGCAGGACGGTGCCGCTTTCTGCGACGCCAACGCCGGCAAGGGCAAACTCGTCATTTCCGTCTACACCGATTGCATGGGCCGTGGCGACGACGAGCTGGGCCACAAGCTCATGAAGGCGTTTATCTTTGCCGTGACGCAGCAGGAGGAACTGCCCGCGACCATGCTGTTCTACAACGGCGGCGCCAAGCTCACCGTCGAGGGCTCGCCGGTGCTCGATGACCTGAAGGGCTTGGCGGAGCAGGGTGTCGAGATTCTCACCTGCGGTACCTGCCTCGACCACTATGGCATTAAAGACCAGCTTGCGGTGGGCGAGGTCACCAACATGTACGTGATCGTGGAGAAGATGGAGCAGGCCGTGCGCGTCGTGCGCCCGTAGCGTATTGGTTGGAGTTGCCATGAGGGAGAAGTGCCCGGCGCTTGTCATCACGTTTCCTACCACGGCGGCCGCCATGGGTTGTGAATCCCTGTGCATCGAGCGCGGTCTTCCCGGGCGGACGATTCCCGTGCCCGGGGAGGTCGCTGCCGGCTGCGGTTTGGCGTGGAAGGCGTTGCCTGCCGATGAGGAGCTGCTGCGCGGCGAACTCGCCGCGGCGGGCGTTCCCACCGAGGGCTTTACGGTGATCGACATGTGGGAGGTCGTGCGATGATCTACCTGGATAACGCGGCGACGACCATGCACAAGCCGCAGGCGGTCATCGATGCCGTGACGCAAGCGATGTGCTCGCTCGGCAATGCCGGGCGCGGCGCCACGTCGGGTGCCCTCGACGCCGCTCGTACCATTCACGGTTGCCGTGCCAAGCTCGCGCGCTTGCTGGGCTGCCCGCGGGCCGACCATGTTTGTTTTACGCCCAACTCCACTGCGGCGCTCAACACCGTCATCAATGGCGTGGTGCGCCCCGGCGACCGTGTGGTCACAACGGTGCTCGAGCACAACTCCGCGCTACGTCCGCTCAACCGCTTGGCGGCTGAGCGGGGCGTGACCGTTGAGCATGCCGGTTGCGACGCGAACGGCGTGCTCGACTATGACGAGCTCGAGCGGCTGGTCACGCCCGGTACGCGTGCCGTGGTGGTGACGCATGCCTCTAATGTGACCGGCAACGCGGTCGACATTGCGCGCGTGGCGGCCTTGGCACATGCCGCGGGTGCGCTTGTGATCGTCGATGCCTCGCAGTCTGCCGGTACGGCGCATATCGATATGCAGGCCATGGGGCTCGACGTGGTGTGCTTTACCGGCCACAAGGGGCTCATGGGCCCGCAGGGCACCGGCGGCCTGGCCGTGGCGGAGGGCGTCGACGTGGCGCCTTGGGCCATGGGCGGCACGGGCGTGCACAGCTTCGATGCGTTGCAGCCGCTTGAGTGGCCCACGCGGCTCGAGGCGGGCACGCTCAACGGTCACGGCATAGCGGGCCTTTCCGCAGGCCTTGATTTTATCGAGGCACAGGGTGGAGTTGAAGCGATTGCGACTCACGAACGCGCCCTGGCCGATCGCTTTCTCGCCGGTGTTCGTGAGATTCCGGAAATCAAACTCTACGGTGCCTTCGACCAGTCAGCACGCTCGGCGATCGTCTCGCTCAACGTGGGCAATATCGATTCGGCCGAGATTTCGGACGCGCTCATGCAGGGGTGGGGGATTGCTACGCGCCCCGGTGCCCATTGTGCCCCGCTCATGCACTGTGCGCTGGGAACCGAGCGCCAGGGCGTGGTTCGGTTCTCGTTTGGTTACTTCAACACGGCCGAGGAAGTCGACATGGCGATTGAGGCTCTGCGCGATTTGAGCTGCGATTAGACCAACCTTTTGCGCCCTTAGATAAACCGTTTGCGCTACCTTCCCGCATTGTCGCTTATACAGGGTAATGTGAAATGATGGCCCACACTGGGACTCTGTATCTTTGCGAATTGCGGGAAGGTTCCTATGAACAGGATCGCTGCTGCCCTCTATAGGTTTTTAGTCGTCTATCTTTCGGTCGCGATGGTCGTGACCTCGATACCCCTTGCGCCCAGCACGGCCTATGCCGATGATGCCTCAGCGCTTGCTGTCGAGAACGAGGCCCAAGAGACCGACTCGGACTCCGATACCGATGCGGTCGATGAATCATCGTCTTCGGACGAAAGCGCTTCATCCACAACTTTCGACCAAACGAATAATACGCAGGACGACTCATCCAGCGCGGCATCCGACGCTCCCGGGACGAGCCTGGCGCAGGATCTCGCAGGTGCCGCGACCAACTCCGACACTGCAAAGAGTTTGGCTACTACGGCGGAACCCTCGTCCGACGACAGCGAAGTCGATCCCCTCGTGTATGAGGACCCAACGGTCTATGAGTACGCCAAGCTAATGCCGAACGGCTATGTGTATCCGTGTGATGCTAGCGGAAGCGTTACGGTAGAGATTGATGGAAATGATCCGCACGAGAACTCTGTTGACGGTAAATTGGTAACCAACCTGATCGTTGATTTCGGAGCGGATAGGGTCCCTGGATATATTTGTGAGTACTCCTCCAATCTGCGTTCGGTGCGTTTTGAGAACAGCTCTATTTCTTCAATTGGACTACACGCCTTTTCTGGGTGCTCCAATCTCGCCGATATCAGCTTTTCCGGTATGACCATTGGGGGCATCGGAACAGAGGCGTTTTCTGGGTGCGGATCGCTTACGAGCCTGAACATTAATGACGTTGCTACCATCGGCTCTATGGGCGATGCCGCGTTTGCCTGGAGCGGGCTGCGGTCTACGGGTCTCGACAAGGTCGTTGGTCTCAGTTCGATTCCTGAGAACGCTTATAATGCCTGCAGCGCTCTGACCGATACCGGTCTGGGCGGGAACACATCCATCACGTCAATCGGCGTTAATGCGTTCAAAAACTGCTCTCGCCTTGCGACGACGGGACTCGAGAACAATACGACGATCAAGACGCTCCGCGAAGGTTGTTTCTCCGGGACCAATATGAGCGGCGG
Organism: uncultured Collinsella sp.; assembly: GCA_900540995.1. Lineage (GTDB taxonomy): Bacteria > Actinomycetota > Coriobacteriia > Coriobacteriales > Coriobacteriaceae > Collinsella. Next base: position 72,152 of record UQHO01000002.1, read on the forward strand.
GCTGACGCTGCCCCTTTATTCCAAGATCGAGGAGCTGCCGAGTCGTGCGTTCTATGGCTCTAAGCTCGAAACCGTGTACCTTGGATGCGACCATGTGGTGCTCATTAATTCCACCACGTTCCCCAAGCAAAACATGACTGTCATGGTCCCTGCCAAGATGGTTTCGCAATACGCAAGCGGTCGCCCCAAAGAGGTTTGGGAGAGTTGCAATGGCAGCCTGCCCGTCCCCGTGGGCAAGATGCTTCAAAAGATTACGGTCTCGCGTGATCCCGACAAGATGGCCTATCGGCAGGGTGACACCATTTCGCTCGAGGGCATGAGCGTCACGTTTCAATATCCTCATTCGACGATGGATAGCGACTACGAAGCGCTCATAAAGGACGAACTCGGCGAATACCTTACGGCGACCCCCTGCGATGGTGATGTCTTCGACGAGTCGATGGACGGAGAACCCATACAGTTGGTGTATGACGATGGCTACACGCGCCTTGTCGCGTACAGCAAGGGCAACCTGCAGCAGGCGGCCTACGAGTATGCCAAGCTCATGCCCAACTACTATCTGTATCCGTGCGATGTAAACGGAAATCTTACGGTAGAAATCGATGGAAACAACCCGCGCGAGAACTCTGTCGATGGTCGAATGGTAACGAATTTGATTGTCGATTACGGGGTTGATGAAGTCGACGCACAGCTCTGCGCCGACTCTACCAATCTGCGCTCAGTGCGCTTTGAGAATAGCTCCATTTCCAAAATTGGATTGCACGCCTTCTATAACTGCCCGAATCTCACCGATATCAGCCTTTCCGGTATGACCATCGGCACCATCGGAAAAGAGGCGTTCTATGGCTGCGAGTCGCTTGCGAGCCTGAACATCAGCGAGACTACTACCATTGGCTCGATGGGCTATGCCGCGTTTGCCGACAGTGGGCTGGTGTCCACGGGGCTCGACAAGGTTGTCGGCCTCACATCGATTCCCGACAGCGCCTACGAAGGCTGCAAGGCTCTGACCGATACCGGCCTGGACAAGAATACCTCCATTACATCGATTGGCGTTTGCGCGTTCAGGTTCTGCTCGAACCTTGCTACCACCGGGCTCGAGAGCAACACAACGGTCGAAACGCTTGGCCACACCTGCTTCTACGGCACCGACTTGAACGGCGGGCTGACGCTGCCATATAACTCCAAGATCGAGGAGTTGCCGGAAAAGGCGTTTTATAGCACCAACCTCGAGACCGTGTTCTTTGGGTGCAACCATGCGGTGCTCATTAATACCGACACGTTCCCCAAGCGCAACATGACCGTCATGGTCCCTGCCAAGATGATTCCGAAGTACAGCAAGGGAGAGCCCAAGGCTGTTTGGGAGAGGTGCAACGGCTGCCTGCCCGTCCCGGTGGGCAAGGTGCTCGAGAACGTTGAGATCTCATGCGACCCCAACAACATGACCTATGAGCCGGGGGACACCATTTCGCTCGAGGGCATGAGCGTCGAGCTCGATTACCCGCATTCTGTTTCGATTTGGGACTACGAGGCGCTCATAAAGGAAGAACTGGGTGAGTACCTAACGGCAACTCCCTGTGACGGCGACGTCTTCGACGAGTCGATGGGCGGACAACCCGTAAAGCTCGTGTATGACGACGGCTATTCACATTTTGAAACCCAGACCAAGGGCACGCTACAGCTTAAGAAGCCTGAGCCGACGTCGTTCCAGATCTCCTATGCCCAAACGATCGATAAAGGCGAACGCAAACTGATGGACGGCGTTGAGCTGCCCGATGTTTCCGGCGCGACGACGATCGATGCGGGCGCCGAGGTCACGCTCGATGCCGGTGCTTTGGGGATGCTCAACGACAACCTTACCTTTAAGGGCTGGTATGACACCGAGTCCGGCAAGTACATCTCCAAAGAGACGGTTTACACGTTTACGCCGGATAAGGACCTGTCCCTGGAGGCTCGCTTTAAGCTCAAGGACTATGCGGTGCATGTCAACGATGCGCAGGCGACCGATTCGTCGCAGGACTATGCGCACCTGAGTGTTACCGCTCAAAACTGCTATCGCAATGCCGGCGAGACGGTTGAGGTTTCCGCCGTCACGGATAACGCGCTGTTCCTGGGCTGGTATCTGAGTGAGGGCGATGATGCCTACGCCGTGAGCGATCAGCTCGACTTTACCTATACGGTGAACGAGGCGGACGCGACTGTGTCCGAGGATAAGAGCGACTCCAAGATCGAGATTACTCCGCGCTACTGTGCCCCGCAGGCGAGCGTGGTCCTGAGCGTGGACGGGGTCGATGAGAACGGTCAGCCGCTCGGACAGTTCCTTTCCACCGGTCTGTACGGCATCGGGTCACGCGTAACGGTCGTAGCGGTCCCGTTACCCGGCTATGTGTTTGACTACGCGACCGATGCCCTCGGCAACGTTGTCTTTACCGGCGACGATGGTCCGTCCTACACGTTTGTGCTCGAGGGAAATGTGCAGTACACCGCACATTTCCGTGAGGCGACTGGCCCCGACGAGTCACTCGCGGCGCTGAAGGCCGCGCTCATCGCAGCGATTACGGCTGCGGCCGTTCTTGCTACCATGTATGGCTTGGGCGAGATTGTCGACCCCATCGCGGCCGATGCGGTGATTGAGATTGGCATGGCCGACAACATTGAGGATGTTGCTGCTGTGGGCACCAAGGTGCTCAAGGAGATCAAGGACATCATCGACGACCATAAGAAGCCCAAGCCTCATGGCGACCACAAGATCGAAATTATTGCCACCGCGCAGCCCGAGGTTGGCGGCGTTGTTACCGGAGGCGGTATCCACTATGAGGGGACGGTCGCCACGCTCGAGGCTGTCGCAAATCCCGGCTATCGCTTCGTATGTTGGAAAGAGAACGGCGTCGAGGTCTCGACATCTCCTCTCAAGACGATGACGATCACGGACCTGACGCCCGAGGTCGTAAAAATGACAGCCGTCTTTGAGAAAAAAGTCGAGGTCACGGCGGTCGCCGAAGCCGATGGCATCCAGGCCGATTTTTCGACAGGCTGCACCGCAAGCCCTGTAAAGCAGAGCATTACGCGTGGCGACCAGGCCATGGTCACCGCGAGCGAGGGCCCCGACTATGCCTTTGTGGGATGGTTCGAGGACGGCGTCGAGGTTTCGCCCGAGCGTACGTATATCTTTAAGGCTGAGGTCGATCGCCATCTGGTTGCACGTTTCCGCAAGGCGGACAAGACCATTCTGGTAAACACCGATCCCTTCGACAGCGCCGAGGTCCTGTGCGATGGCTTGCCGGTCGTGGACGGCAAGGTTCGCGCGAAGGATGGAGACATTCTCACGTTTACGGTGCGGCCCAAGGTGCGCCCCGACAATCCGGAGAAGACGTACCGGTTTGTGGAGTGGCGCGAAACCGATGCACAGGGCATCACGATTGCCAACAAGCAGGAAGTTTGCGAATACCGCGTTAACGGCAATGCCCGGATCGAGGCCGTGATGGACGGCAGGGATACGCATACTGTGCGTGCCGAGGCCGACCCGCTCGAGGGCGGCACCGTTACGCTGAAGCGCGGCGAGACTGCCGGCATGGTGCTCGAGGTTCCCGAAGGCGAGCGCGTGACCGCGGAGGCCACGCCATCCGAGGGCTATATCTTTGACGGTTGGTATCTGAGCAACGGCGGTTCGGATGTTACCTCGACGCTGGTTTCGAGCGAGCGCTCCTATTCCTTTGAGCCCATTACCGACTGCGTGATCCAAGCAAAGTTTACGCGTGCCTGCAAGGTGGACGTTGTCGTTGAGCCTGCCGCGGCCATGGCGGGCAAGTATTTGGTGCACGGCGAGGGCTACTGCATGAAGGGCGAGCCTGCCACGCTGAGCATTGAACTCACGGCCGAGGCGAGCAAGCAATTTACCTTTAAGGGCTGGTACGACGCCAAGACGGATCTGCTTTTAGGTACCGACCCGAGCTACCTTGAGTTCTATCCCGAGGACGTGGAATGTACCGTGCGTGCGGTGTTTGAGGAAAACACGTATACCGTGGAGGCAAAGGCCAAGAAGACCTTTGTGGAGCGCGGTACGGTCGAGATCGAGGGGCATCCGGGGGCATCTTCGGTTACCTGCGGATGCGGCGATACGGTGATACTCAAGGCGAAGCCCAACGACGGCTACCGCTTTGACCATTGGAAGGATGACTCCGGTGAGGAGTACGACACCGCCGAGCTGGTTGTTAAGGTTACCAAGAGCGATACCTATACCGCGATCTTTACCGACTCAAAGCCCGAGGTCATGGTCACGGCCGATTCGTGGCTCGGCGGTACCGTGACGTGCAACGGGACCGTGGTGAAGCCTACGACCGATAAGTTCAAGCTGGGGGAGACCCTTACCCTGACGGCCAAGGCCCATCCAGGCTTTTTGTTCTGGGGTTGGTACGTCAATGGTCGCCTGAAGAGCCTTAAGCACGAGACCTCGTTGGTCGCCAAAGCTCGCGGTAAAACCGGGCACTGCGTTATTACCGCGGCCTTTGTGCCTATTGATACCGTCTGCGTGCCCCTCGCCGATCCTGCGGAGGGCGGCACCGTCAAGGCGAGCCGAATCCTTGCCGACCGCGGCGCGGAGGTTGCCCTTAAGGCGACGCCCAATCCCGGTTACGTCTTTACGGGTTGGTATACGGCCGACGGCACGTTTGAGTCTGCCGATGCGGAGTTCACCTGCCATCAGGAGCGCACCCATGTGCACGTCGCTCGCTTTATGGCAAAAAGCTATGAAGTCGACGCCACGACGGTAGTCGATTCCGGCACCGGTTCGCTGGTCGAATCGAGCGTCGCCGGCTGGGTCGAGGGTACAGGTACCGTTGAGGCGGGGCACGCCGCCACGCTGACCGCGCATGCGCTTTCGGGCTATGCGTTTGAGTATTGGGCCGATGCCTCGGGCGCCGTGGTAAGCCGTGACAGCACCTATCACGTGGTGCCGACGTCTGACACGACGCTCCAAGCCGTGTTCTCGGCAAAACAATACACGGTGGACGTCTCGTGCGAAGAGAGCATGGGCTCGGTCGAGGGAGCGGGGACGTATGCCGCCGGACAGATCGCAACCGTGCGTGCGGTCGCCGCCGAGGATACGGCTTTTGTGGGCTGGTTCCGTAACGGCACATGCGTGAGCTCCAAGAAAACCTATCGATTTACCGTGCGTGAGGATACGTCGCTCTATGCCGTCTTTGCGTCGGGTTCGTATGTCGTGCATACCGTTGCTTCGCCTGCCGAGGGTGGAGCCGTGAGCGGCTTTGGCGGCTATGAGTCCGGTGATCGCGCAACGCTTCGTGCGATCGCCAGCACCGGGTATTCGTTTGCGGGTTGGACGGACGACAAGGGCGAGACAGTCAGCGAGAACGCCGACTATACCGTTAAGGTCACGGGTGATGCCACCTATACGGCGACCTTTACGCCCCAGTCCTACCAGGTCGTTTTGAGTGCGAGCGACGATGGCGTGGGCATCCTGAGCGGCGAGGGCTCCTATCAATTCGGCGATACGGTCGAACTCAACGCTACGCCCATGGGGACCAAGCGTTTTGTTGGTTGGTATGTTCTGGACACCGAGGGCAACAAGTCGCTGCTGAGCTGCGACGCCCATTGCTGGGTTAAGCTCGACAAGGATATGGTCGAGGGACTCGAGGACGACACACTGGATATTCAGGCCGTGTTTGCCGATCCGTACGAGGTGACCGTTTCGGGCGAGGTCGTGGTGAAGGACAAGGCCTCGAGCAGGGGCTGCCGTGTTACGGGCAGCGGTAGCTTTGCCGTAGGCGATCAGGTGGAACTGACCGCTGTGGCCGGTATGGGCTATCGCTTTGTGGGCTGGAGCACCGATAAGGAGGGCACCTCGATTGTCGAGACCGCGACGACCCTCGATGTGACCGCCACGCAAGACATAACGTACTACGCGCAGTTCGAATCCGATGGACAGGTGACCATTACCGTCACTGGCTCGTCCATCTTCCGCGGTACGGCCCTTCTGGTCGACGGCATTCCTGCCGGCAGCAGGTCCTACGACAGGGGCGACATGTTTATGGCGATTGCGATCCCGTGGAAGAAGTACCACTTCTCGCATTGGGTCGACGATGCGGGTGTTACGGTGAGCTACAGCGCTTTCTATATCGGTACCGCCAAGGAGAATAAGCAGCTTACGGCCGTGTTCTACGAGACGGGCTGCGATGTTCAGGTCGCTACGTATCCTAAGGATGCTGGCTTTTCGATGGTAGCGCTCGGTACGGGTGGCTCCTACCACTCCACGGCGATTATGTTTACCGTGCCGCATAAGGGTTGGAAGTTTAAATACTGGGTCGATGAGAACGGCATGCCCGTTGGCTTTACGCCGGTCATTAACCGCGTGGTGTTTGGCAACCGAACCTTTACGGCCGTTTATGAACGGGCGACGATGTCGGTTACGGCGGTTGATCCGCGTCAGGGCGGACACGTCGAGGGCTCCTCCGAGGACGAATCTCTGGGCTATGCCGTGACCAACGAAGTCGAGAACGGTGAGTCCACGACCCTGACTGCCGTTTCCGATGCGGGGTATGTGTTCGATGGGTGGTATGCGCGCAATGATGACGGGTCGTTGGGCGATGAGCCGCTGAGCACGGATGCTACCTGGACGTTTGTCCCCGAGGACAACATGACCGTCGAGGCGCGCTTTGCGGAGGCGCCTAAGTACAAGGTGACGGCCCGAGCGGTCAACGGATCGGTTGATTCGGAGTCTGCTTTGGTCGCTACGGATGGTAAGGTGACGCTTTCGGCGACGCCCGATGAGGGCTGCTACCTGACGCGCGTGACCGTTGCCGAAGAGGCAGGTGATGACGGTTCGGCCGGCAATGCCTATGACCTTGATATTTCTGACTATAAGGGTGGGGCGTACGAGGTCACACTGAGTGGCGTGAGTGCTCCGCAAAAGGTCACGTTCGAGTTTGCGAAGGCAGCGGCTCCACAGGTCCTTGCGCAGCCGCAGGATGCGAGTGCTTACGAGGGCGATCCGGTCGAACTTTCGGTCGCCGCCGAGGCGGGGCGCAACGTTCGCGTCCATGCGGCCGTGTCATCTGGATCCGCTGCAGACGTCAAGCTGAGCTACCAGTGGTATCGCATGTCTGACGATGGTGGCAAGGCGGTGGCGCTGAAGGGCGAGACGGGGGAGGCCCTCTCGATTGCCCAGCTCGACAGCGAGAACGAGGGCGAGTACTTCTGCCGCATTACGCAGAGCTACCTGGGCACGGTGACAAAGACGGATACCGAACATGCGAAGGTATCCATCGTGCCCCGAGAAACGCTTGTGTTTAACGGGCGTGTGCTGCCGGTGGCGACCGCTCACGATGAGTACCGTGCAGAGATTGCAGGCGCTGCGGGCGGCAAGGCACCGTATGCGTATAACTTGGATGATGTTGAGGTTCCTGAGGGCATGCAGCTGACGCTGGCAGATGACGGATCGGGCACCTTGGTGCTCTCGGGCGTGCCTGCGGCTACGGGTGTGTGTCGCTTCAAGATTAGGTGCACCGATGACCTGGGCGACAAGTGCGACGCACACTTCGCGCTGCTCGTGAAGGCGAAGGAAGCCCCGCTTGCATTTGAGGACATGACCTTTACCTACAACGCGACGGCGCAGGCCCCGGAGCTTTCGGGCGTGCCCGAGGGCTGCGAGGACGATGTCAAACTGACCTATGTTGGCACGGGCGACACACATTACTCGTTGGATCAGGCGCCGGTGGATGCCGGCACGTATCGTGCGGTGGCGACGCTCGACGCCAAGGGATATGTCGGTAATGCCTCCTGTGACTTCACGATCGAGAAGGCCCCGGTCGATATTTCGATCGAGACGTCTGATGTGACATACGATGGCGCACGACACGGTGCGGCGGTTGCGGTTGCCGGCCTTGATGCGTCTGCCTATTCCGTTGCCTATCGCGGTATAGATGGAACGTCCTATGGTCCGACGGCGCTGGAGCCGTGCGACAGTGGCAACTACCGCGTAACGGTTAAGGTGACTGACCCCAACTATCAGGGTAAAAAGTCCGCCGAGTTTTCGATTACAAAGGCAAGCCAGGTCATTACGGGAACGACGAGCTATTCGGGTGTTTACGGTGGAGACCCCATTGTGTTTAACAACGTTGCCCAAACTCCCGTGAGCTTTGAGTTGGTTGATTCCGATGACGATGCGAGCCCGGTTTCGATTAAGGGACGCTGCGCGACGGTGAAGGCTGCCGGTACGGCACGTGTTGTCGCCCATGCCAAGGCGTCTCGAAACTATCTTGCCGCCGAGGACGTCGAGTTGTCGGTTTCCGTTGCACCTGCCCAGTTGCTGGTGAAGGTCGACGATGCCGAGCGCTTTGAGGGCCAGGAAAATCCCGAGTTTACCTCCAGCTTGGTGAGCCGTTGCGACACCTCGGACGTTAAAGTTACGTACTTCTGCTCGGCGAATAAGAAATCGCCGGCGGGTGAGTACCAGATCGACGCGACGGTCGCCGATCCGAACTTTGATGTCGCGGTCAAGCCCGGAACGCTGACGGTGAAGAAGAAGCCCGAGCACTACAAGGTGACGGCGAAGGCAGTCAACGGTTCGGTCGACAATGCTTCGGTTTCGGTTGTTGAGGGCGGGGACGCGATCCTCTCGGCGACGCCCGACGAGGGCTGCTACCTCGAACGCGTGACGGTCGTGCAGGCCGGCTCGGATGCGACCGTTGACCTCGACATTTCTGATTACAAGGGCGGGGCGTACGAGGTCACGCTGAGCGATGTTACCGCATCGCAGGAGGTCACGTTCGAGTTTGCGAAGGCGGACGCTCCGCGTGTGGTCGCGCAGCCGCAGGACGTGAGCGTCCATGGGGGCGATTCGGCCGTGCTCTCGGTTGCGGCCGAGGCAGGCAAGAACGTCGCTGACCACGCGGCCTCGTCCACGGGTTGCGCTGCCGAGGTTGAGCTTTCCTACCAGTGGTTCCGCATGGCGAATGGCAAGGCCGTGGCGCTCGATGGCGAGACGGGGGAGACGCTCTCGCTCGCGGATCTCGATGACGAGAAAGCCGGCGAGTACTTCTGCCGCATCACTCAACGCTACCTTGGTACTGAGAAGCAAGCGGACAGTGATTGTGCTTCCGTCTCCGTCGTTGCCTGGGACACCCTTGTGTTCAACGGCGACCTGCTACCGGCAGCGAGTGCGCACGGCACGTACATCGCCACGATTGCCGGGGCCGTGGGCGGCAAGGCTCCGTACGAGTACGCATGGGATGAGACGAAGCTCCCCTACGGGCTCAAGCTTTCCCGTACACCGGGCGGTCTGACGCTCTCGGGCATCCCGTCCAAGACGGGCGTTTCCGCCTTTGATATCACGTGCACGGATGCTCGTGGCGAGGTCGTGACTGCCTCCTTTGTTCTCGTCGTCCAGACAAAGCGCGTAAAGCTATCGTTCACGGATGACGACTTTACCTTTAATGGCGCGTCGCAGGCGCCCGAAGTTTCCGGTGCCCCTAAGGTCTGCAAGGGCGACCTTAGGGTCTGGTACTTCGGTACCGGAAGCACCCAATATTCCTCGACGGAGGCCCCGACCGATGCCGGCACGTACCGCGCTGTCGCCACGCTGCGCAGCCACGGCTACATCGGTGCCGCCGCCTGCCAGTTTGAGATCGCTCCGGCAAAGCTCAAGGTGAAGGTTGACGACGCCGAGCGCTTCGAGGGCGAGGCGAACCCAGCGTTTACCTCGAGCCTGGAGAGTGCGGTTGACACTTCGGGTGTGAAGGTCGAGTACTCCTGCGATGCCGATGAGGACTCTCCTGCTGGCGAGTACCAGATCGGCGCGACGGTCACCGACCCGAACTTCGATGTCGAGGTCGTGCCCGGAACGCTGACGGTGAAAAAGAAGCAGGAGCCCGTCAATCCCAACCCGGTGGTTCCGGATCCGGACAATCCGGACCCCGATCAGCCTGATCCGGATCCCAACCCCGACCCGGATCCCAACCCTGAACCTGATAATCCTGATCCGGGCCCCAAGCCGGATCCCGATAATCCCGACCCTGATAACCCCGAGCCCGATAACCCGGACAAGCCAGAGCGCTTTGAGGTGACGGCAGAGGCGGTCAACGGTTCGGTTGACAACGCTTCCGTCACCGTTGACGCGGGCGGAGATGTGACGCTCTCGGCGACGCCCGACGAGGGCTGCTACCTCGAGCGAGTGACGGTCACGGAAGCCGGCTCGGATACGCCCGTCGATCTCGACATCTCCGACTATAAGGGCGGAGCGTACGAGGTCACGCTGAGTGGCGTCACCGCTTCACAGGAGGTCACGTTCGAGTTCGCGAAGGCGGACGCTCCGAAGGTGATCGCCCAGCCGCAGGATGCGAGCGCCCACGAGGGCGATGCTGTCGTGCTCTCGGTCGCCGCCGAGGCGGGTAAGGGCGTTGCCGACCACGCGTCCTCGTCCACGGGTTCCGCCGCCGATGTCGAACTGTCCTACCAGTGGTTCCACATGGTGGACGGCGAGGCCGTGGCGCTCGAGGGCGAAACGGGGGAGACGCTCCTCATTGAGAACCTCGATGACGATTGCGCTGGCGAGTATTTCTGCCGCATCACTCAGCGCTATCTCGGCACCGAGGCACAGGTGGACAGCGATCGTGCCGTCGTATCCGTTGTGCCTCGGGATGCCCTCGTGTTCAACGGCGGCCTGCTGCCGATCGCACGTGCGCACGGCGCGTATCGCGCAACGATTTCGGGCGCCGCAGGTGGCGAAGCTCCGTATGGGTACACATGGGACGACGCGAAGCTCCCCGATGGGCTTAAGCTTTCCCGCACGTCGGGTGGCTTGACGCTCTCGGGAACTCCCTCCAAGGCGGGCGTTTCCACCTTCGACGTCACGTGCAAGGATGCTCAGGGCGAGACGGTGACCGCGCACTTTGTGCTGGTCGTCCAGGCGAAGCGGGTTGAGCTCGCGTTTGAGGGCGGTAACTTCGTCTACAGCGGTGATGCCCAAGCGCCCGAGGTCACGGGGGCTCCCGAGGCCTGCGAGGGTGATCTGAGGGTTAGGTATTACGGGACGGGTGGCACGCACTATTCGTCAAGTGAGGCCCCGACCGATGCCGGCACGTACCGCGCTGTAGCCACGCTGCGAAGCAACGGGTATATCGGCGCCGCCTCGCGCAAGTTCAAGATTACGCCGGCGAAGCTCATGGTGAAGGTTGACGACGCCGAGCGCTTCGAGGGGGAGGCGAACCCCGCGTTTACCTCGAGCCTGGAGAGCGCGGTCGATACCTCGGGCGTGAAGGTCGAATACTCCTGCGACGCCGATGAAAACTCCCCGGCAGGCGAGTACCAGATCGGGGCGACGGTCACCGATCCGAACTTCGATGTCGAGGTTGAGCCCGGTACGCTGACGGTGAAGAGGAAGCAGGAGCCCGCCAATCCCGACCCGGATAAACCCGATGGACCCGATCCGGACCAGCCGGACAAGCCCGAGCCCGACAAGCCGGAACCTGACCAGCCGGATAAGCCGGATCCGGATAACCCGGACAAGCCAGAGCCCGGTAAGCCGGACCCGGATAAGCCCGGGTCGCCCGATTCTGATCAGTCGGATTCTAAGGATCCGGCAAAACCTGGTAGTTCGGATGATTCTGCGGCCGATAAGGCAAAGGCCGATGGCAAGGAAAGCTCCGACAAGAAGGATTCGTCCAAGTCGAGCGCTCAGCAGCTTGCCGACACGGGCGATCGCGCACCATTTGCCGTCGCCGTCGCCGTCGCTGCAGGCGCTGTTGCACTTATCGCGCTGGGGTTCGAGCTGCTGCGTCGCCGCCATCCGGGCGCGTAGTGCACTCGCTTGGCAGCCAGATTGACGCCCTGGCAGGATGTAGCCTGCTAAAGCGTTTATACTTGCGGGACGGGTATTTTGCCCGTCCCGTTTTTGTTTCGACCCGAAAGGTGTGCCTATGGCCTCATCTGCACCGCGCGGTCTGCGCTCCGACCATGTCGTTACCGTCGGCATCGCTCTATTCTCGATGCTCTTTGGCGCAGGCAACTTGATTATTCCGCCGCTGTTGGCGCTTCAGGCAGGTTCTGCCACGCCGGTCGCCATGCTCGGCTTTCTGATTGCCGCCATCGGCCTGCCCGTCATGGGCTTTATCGCTGTGGCGCTTGCCGGTACGGCGCGTGAGCTTGCCGGTCGCGTGCACCCCAAGTTCGGTGAGTTCTTTGTCGCGGCGGTGTACCTGGCCATCGGTCCGTGCCTGGCAATTCCGCGTACGAGCTCTACGGCCTTCGAGATGCTGGTGCCGTTGCTGCCTGAGGATATCTCGCTTGGCACCGCGCGCTTGGTCTTCGCTGTCGCCTTCTTCGTGGTTGCGTTTGCCCTCACGCTGCGCCCCGGTGTCATCACGCGCGTGCTCGGCCGCATTACGGGCCCTGCGCTCATTGCGCTTATCGTGCTGGTCGTGGGTGCCGCCGTGATTTCGCCGCTGGGGCCGGCTGCCGCGCCGCAGGCTCCCTATGACGCTGGTGCTGCGGTCCAAGGTTTCTTGACCGGCTACCAGACTATGGACCTGCTCGCATCACTCGCCTTTGGCATCATCATCGCCGAGACCATTCACGAGCTGGGCGTGACCGACGACAAGCGCGTGGCCTTCGAGATCTCGCGCTCCGGTGTGATCGCCGGCGTGCTCATGGCCATCATTTACTGCGGCTTGGCGCTTGCCGGCATGCAGCTCGGCACCGTGATGCCCGACGCTACCAACGGCGCGGCCATCCTTGCCCGCTCGGCCTCCATGCACTTTGGCCTTGCCGGCACGGTTGTGGTGTTTGCGATTTTCTTCCTCGCCTGCATGAACGTGTGCATTGGCCTCATCAGCTGCTGCTCGCGTTACTTCTGCGAGACGTATGTGGTCGAAGGGGGAGCGGAGGCTTCTGAGGAGGCCATGCGCCGCCCCTTCGCGATTCTCGCCTTTGTGTTCGCCGCGTTTTCGTGCGTGCTTTCCAACGTAGGCCTCGACGTGATCCTTATGTTCTCGGTGCCTATGCTCAACGCCCTGTATCCCGTTGCCATCGTGCTGGTGCTTTTGGGCCTGGCGCACGGCTTTTGTGACGCGCATCCGCAGGTGTGGGTTTGGGTTGGTGGCGTGGTCGCCGTGCAGAGCGTGATTACCTCGGTCCGCGATGCGTTCTTTGCGGGTGCCTGGCTGCCGTTCGATGCTTTGCCGCTGGCGGACATCGGTGCCGCATGGGCGCCGGTCGCCGTGGTGGCGTTTGCGATCGGCCTGGCCCACAGCCAGTTTGTCGCACATTCGAGGAGCTAGGGTTTCTGCGCTTGCACAGGCGGGGAGTCTCCCCTATAATTTCCTTCGCTTTGGGACACGCAAGGTTTAGACCTTAGCTGCTCAACACCTTCGGGACGTGGCGCAGTTTGGTAGCGCGCCTGCTTTGGGAGCAGGATGTCGCAGGTTCAAATCCTGTCGTCCCGACCATATCTTGCGGGCGTAGTTCAATGGTAGAACCCCAGCCTTCCAAGCTGATGACGCGGGTTCGATTCCCGTCGCCCGCTCCAAAAGATAGCTTAACGGCTCTGATTCCTTTTGTGACCAGAGCCGTTTTCATATGCATGCCAGAACCCCACATCCCCTCCTAAGTTGCGGTGAAATAGTTCCTGTTTTTGGGCTTTTCTCGGCTATTCAGGAACTATTCCACCGCAACTTATTTGAGGCTGGGTGGATAAGGCCGCTCGGATATGCGTGGGTCAAGAGTCGGCATATGGCTTTGTTGTTGGAATGCCGAAGCCGCGCATCATGGTGCCGAACGCTTCGACATTGTAGGTGTCAGAAAGTTTGAAATGGATGATGTTGTAGCCCATAGCGCGTAAGTTTGCATCGCGTATAAGGGCGGCTCGATAAGTTTTTGCCGCGGCGTGTTCGGAATCGTCTTGGTGATTGTCTTCAAATTTACCCAGGCCATGGAGTTCAGCCAGCTTCCAAGATCCGTCCGGCATCTGCCAACCGTAATCTGCAAGGTAGTATCCTGCATTTCCCGGCCGAGTGATTTCAACCTGAAGTTCGGGAGTGGCTACTCCAGCGAGGATCATCGCTGCCCTTGCCTCAGATTCACCGCCGTTGTCTGACCTGCCGTCCATGTGCTCAAAAACGTTAAACGCACGTGCGATGCCGTGCAGCCCACGGCAATTGGCCTGTGCATACGCGCGCAACTCTTCGCGCTCGACATCATACTCACGAGCCAGGCCATCGACATAGCCCAGCGCATATCGAAAAGCGCTCGTTCGGGCGATATCGACCACCGTGCGGTACGGATCTGTCAACGTAAACGGACCGAGCTGCCACACTTCGCCCGCCCGCCAGCGACGATACTCAACGAATTCGTACGTATCGCGCCTGGTAGACCGCGGCAACAGAACTTGTACCTTGTCGAGAAGTGTGTGTGCCGAACCTATACCATAGAGCAGGGCCGCTGTTGCCCCGCAAAATACCGCGTCGGGTTCAACGACCGCAATGGCGGACGCCAGCTGAAAAATGCGGTCTTCTATGCCAAGGTCATTCCAGTATGCAGGGTCGACATAGACGTGGTTATAGAGTCGAACGATCATTTGCTTCTGCATGAGTGCGTAGGCACAACGTTCGTCCCATTTTTCGGCGGCAATAAACAAGCGTCCGTCATGATGGGCCTCGAATACCGAGAAGAAAAGCCTTGTCTGAGATTTGGAACAGTGATCGGCCTTACCCATTTGCGACCCCATGTCTCGAGAATGAGTGAACGACACCACGCTACCGCATATTGATTTCGCTGAACCTTGCCATGAGCTGACCAAAAGCTTGACGCCGCAGCTCAGAAGGTTAGACCCGACCAAAAGATATCGGTAAACGGTTGTCAGGGGCCTTTCAGCGGTGTTGAAATCTGCCCTTACAAAAAGTTGCGGTGAAATAGTTCCTAAATGGCCGTCAGAAGGCAAAAAATAGGAACTATTTCACCGCAACTTAGGAGGGGATGGGGTTGAGGGGCGGGGCGGTGACGCTGCTTGTCGGTTAGCTGCGGGGGCGGTGGCGGAGCTTGTCGATGGTGGCGTCGGTGGCGCGTTCGCGGGCTTCGGCTGCGTTGATGCGTTTGCGGCGGTAGTCGATCATGCCTTGGATGATGGGCTTGCCAAAGCTCACGACGTCGTCGTTGTAGATGGCGGTTCGGGCTGCGAGGAGGCAGTCGGAAAAGTCCATATGGGTCTTGCCAAAGAGTTTGACGGCAAGGGCGACAACGGTGGGCTCGTCGACCATGACGTCATCGAGCAGCCTTTTCATGGCCGCAGCAATCTCAACGCGGGGAACCTTATAGACGTCGCGCAGCGTGACCACGACGCGCGTGATGATTTCGGGGTAGACACGAGCGGTGCGCGTGGCGATGACCTTGGCGGCGCGCGGTGACAGGACCTCGTCGTCGTTAAACAGGTAGCGCAGGATGACGGTCTCGTCGATGATGGTGCTACTCATGGATATCTACTTCCTCGGGACCCAAAATCGAATCGTCGCTTTCTGTAGCAAGGTACTCAATCCAGGCATTGCGCTCCGCGGCGCGGCGATTGGGGTCACCATATGCTTTGAGCGATCCATAGGCGGCGGTGCCGTCCTTTGAGCGCACGGCGACCGGCTGAAAGGGAAGTTTGCGCATCAAAATGCTCTGCGCGACAAAAAGACGGACGGCCTCGGCGAGCGATGTGCCCATGGCGTCGTAGAGACGCTCGGCATGCTGCTTGTCTTCCTCGCGAATGCGCACCTGCAGGATGGCTCGTTTTTGAGTCGATGACATCACTGGCCTCCCTTAATGAGCGTGCAATATGAATAGCCAAATACAGCTTCGGCTAGTAATAGCCAATTTTATATCTACTACTTTATTGCACTAGAGTAATTGAGTGCGATCAACATTACAAACGTACTACATCCTTCAGAAGCGAGCGTGAAATTTTTCTTGGGCTTACGCGTGTAATACACTCACCTTTATAGCTTCTAGAGAATAATTCCAACCTGCCAAAACCCCTGCAATACACCCGTATTGCAGGGCCTATGCTCAAGTTTGCCACCTGCAACTGCGTATATTTAACCTGTATATCGTTGGAGGAATTCTATCGAAGTGCCTGTTTCGCCGCATGCACTCGATACGCCGATGCCGGGCCACGGGCGGTCCGGGGCAACGTCGACAGGGTCTCTCCGGCATGGGATTCAGGAGGGAGTGAACAACATGGGCAATAAACGAGTCGTAGCCGATTCCTCACGCTGCATTGGGTGCCAAACCTGTATGGCGGCGTGCATCGAGGCACACGATATTCCCGGCAACATCGCCGCGCCGCGCTTGCGCGTGACGCGTACGTACGAGATCTCTGCACCGGTGGCTTGCCATCACTGCGAGGATGCCCCGTGCGCCAAGGCCTGCCCCACGGGCGCCTTGTTCTTTGATCCAAAGAACCATCGCATCGGTGTTAACGAGGACAACTGCATCGGCTGCAAGAGCTGCGTCATGGCCTGCCCCTTTGGCGCCGTGAGCGTGGCGACCACGCAGGTCCCCGTCTTGATGGGCGACGTGCGCGTGGGTTCGCAGACTAAGAGCTTCGTGCTCAAGTGCGACCTGTGCGTGGACCGTCCCGGCGGTCCGGCGTGTGCCGAGGCGTGTCCGACCAAGGGCCTTACCCTGGTGGACGAGGAGCGTCTGGCAGAACTGACTGCCGAGCGTGCCCGCGCCACCATCGAAAACGAGGCGTAAGCGTCGGGCGACAGGCCCAATGATTGTCAAATAAGTACCG
This sequence comes from uncultured Collinsella sp., assembly GCA_900540995.1. Lineage (GTDB taxonomy): Bacteria > Actinomycetota > Coriobacteriia > Coriobacteriales > Coriobacteriaceae > Collinsella. The sequence goes on from UQHO01000002.1 coordinate 88,929, forward strand.
AGTATTCGGTAGCAGAGAAAGGAAGGAGGGTGTCATGGAGAAGCATAAAGTGATTTGCCCGTATTGCGGCGCCGGTTGCCAGTTTAACCTCCTGGTCCAAAACGGCCAGGTCGTGGGTACCGAACCGCTCAACGGCATCACCAACCAGAGCGAGCTGTGCCTTAAGGGCATGAGCGGCTACGACTTCATCAACGACACCAAGATCTTGACTCCTCGCGTACTGCACCCGATGATCCGCCGCACTAAGGGCGCGGATCTTGAGCGCGTAAGCTGGGACGAGGCACTGGATTTCACCGCATCTAAGATGCAGGCCATAATTGACGAATATGGTCCTAACGCTGTCATGACCACCGGCTCTTCGCGAGGCGGCGGCAATGAGGCGAACTACGTCATGCAGAAGTTTACGCGTGCGTGCATCGGCACCCACAGCGTGGACAACTGCGCCCGTACTTGACACGGCCCTACTGTCCTCGGTCTGATGGACACGGTTGGTTCAGGTTGCATGTCATGCTCCATCCCCGGTATGGAGGATGCGGGCTGTATTTTCCTCTTCGGCTATAACCCTGCCGATTCGCACCCCATCGTCGCAAGGCGTATCGTGCGAGCCAAAGAAAAGGGTTGCAAGATCATCGTCGCCGACCCGCGCCATATCGAAACCGCGCGTATCGCCGATCTCTACCTTCCGATCAAGAACGGTTGCAACGTTGCGTTCCTCAACGCCTTTGCCAACTGCTTGGTCAACGATGGCCTCTACGACAAGGAATTCGTCGCCGAGCACACGAACGGCTTTGACGAGTGGTGGGAGACCATCAAGAACTACACTCCCGAATCCGTACAGGACATCACGGGTGTCGAGCCCGCGTTGATCCACCAAGCTGCCGAGATGTACGCCACGGCGAAGCCTTCCGCCATCATTGGCTGGGGCATGGGCGTATGCCAGCAGAAGCAGAACCTGAAGACGGTGCACACCATCGCCTCCATCGCCTGCGTTGCCGGCCAGATCGGCAAACCCAATTCCGGCCTCGCGCCCGTGCGTGGTCAGAACAACGTCCAGGGCTCCTGCGATATGGGCATGCTGCCTAACCTGTACCCTGGCTACCAGAAGGTCACCGACCCGGCAGTGCGTGCCAAGTTTGCCAAGGCTTGGGGCGTGCCCGAGGAAAAGCTCCCGCTCGAGGAGGGCTACAAGCTCACCGACCTGGGTCACCTGGTCGACGAGGGCAAGGTGCACTGCTTCTACAACTACGGCGAGGACCCGGTGCAGACCGAGCCCGATTCGGCCGGTATGCGCAAGACGCTCTCCGAGCTGGATCTGTTCATCTGCCAGGACATCTTTATGACGCAGACGACCATGCTCGCCGACGTCATCCTGCCCGCTACCTCTTGGGGCGAGCACGAGGGTGTCTTTACCGCGTCTGACCGTAGCTTCCAGCACTTTGATGCGGCCGTTCCGCCCAAGGGCGAGTGCCGTCACGACTGGGAGATCTTCGCGGACCTGTCCACGCGTATGGGCTACCCCATGCACTACGACAACACCGAGCAGATCTGGAACGAGTGCATTAGCCTGTGCCCCAACTTTGTGGGCGCCACCTACGAGAAGATGGCCCCCGAGGGCGGCTACGCCCAGTGGCCCGTCAAGACCACCGACGTAAACGACCACGGCACGGCCGACATGTTCGCTGGTGGCAAGTTCACCACCAAGGACGGCCGCGCCAATCTGATGGCGCACGATTGGGAGGCACCCTCCGAGCTTCCCGACGATGAGTACCCGCTCATCCTGTGCACCGTCCGCGAGGTCGGCCACTACAGCTGCCGTTCGATGACCGGCAACTGCAAGACGCTGGCGCTGCTCGCCGACGAGCCCGGCTTTGTCCGCATGAATCCCGCGGAAGCCCAGGCGCGCGGCATCAAGAACGGCGACATCGTCTCGATTCACAGCCGCCGCGGCCAGGTATACAGCCGTGCCGACGTGAGCGACCGTATCAACAAGGGCACGGTCTATATGACCTACCAGTGGTGGATCGGCAAGTGCAACGAGCTGACCATGCACAAGGTCGACCCGGTCTCGCATACGCCCGAGGACAAGTTCTCCGCCTGCCAGGTCGACGCCATTGCCGACCAGGTCTGGGCAGAGGGCGAGGTCGAGCGTCAGTACACCGAGCTCAAGCAGGCTCTGGTGGACGCCGCCGCTCCCCAGGATGTTGAGCCCGGCGCCGCCAAGTTCGACGACGAGACGCACGTGAATCAAATCGTGTAGTCCCGTTCTCGTTGGCTTTTTGGGCCGGGCGTCCCGTACGTTCGGGAGCCCGGCCCGTTATTTTGAAAGGAAGTGGGGATGAACCGCTTCATCGACATCAACCCGGAGAGGTGCATCGGCTGCGGAACATGCCAGTCCGCCTGTGCCGACGCCCACCGGATGCAGGGTCTTCAGGATACGCCGCGCCTGGCGCTCGTGAAGACCGGCGGTATTTCGGCCGCCCTTGCCTGCCACCATTGCGAGGGTGCCCCCTGCGCCGAGGTTTGCCCGGTGAATGCCATCGAGCACGATGGCGACCGCATCCACGTCAAGGAGCAGGAGTGCATCGGGTGCAGGCTGTGCGCCATCGCGTGCCCCTTCGGAGCCATCCATCCCGATGGCACGTCTATCGCCGGTGTCGCAGGCATGTGCGACCCGACGCCTTCGTATCCTAAGTCCCTGAGCAGCCTGCTTACGTGGGCTCCCGGCCAGTACACCTGCGCTGTCAAGTGCGACCTGTGCGCCTTCGATCCGGACGGCCCGCATTGTGTGGCGGCGTGCCCCACCAAGGCGCTGACCGTCATGGGTGGCGCGGCCGATCGCGAGCTCGACGAGGCCAAGCGCTTGCGCTCGATCGAAAACGATCCGGTCGTCGACGTTACCGCTGTGGCCCAGGGCCTGTCCGAGAAAGCAGAAGGGAGCGTAAACAATGGATAGCATGACGCTGTTTATCGCATCGCTTGCCGTCTCGTGCATCGGTGCGCTCGCCTCGGTTCTGCTGATCAAGGCCGATAACGCCGCCAAGACCGCCGGCTGCCTAATCGGCGCCGTCGCCGCGGTGCTTTCGTTTGTGGCCGGTATCCAGGCCGTGCTGGGCGATGTCACGTCGGTCGACACCATCGTGTTCTTCCCGTTTGCCCATTTCCAGCTGCTGCTCAACCAGCTGTCCGGCCTGTTCGTGGCGCTCATCTCGGTGCTCGCGTTTGCCGGCTCGATCTACGGTCTCAACTACTTTGATGAGTACCCGGGCAAAAAGGGCCGCGCCGGCTTCTTCTTTAACACCTTCGTGGCGTCCATGATGCTCGTCATCACCGCCGACAACGTGTTTTGGTTCCTGGTCGCCTTTGAGCTCATGTCGCTGACCTCGTACTTCCTGGTCGTGATCGAGGAGAACGAGAACTCCATCCATGGCGGTTGGCTCTACTTTGTGATCGCGCACGTGGGCTTTGTGCTCATCATGGCGAGCTTCCTCACCATGACCAACTTCGCCGGTGGCTCGTTTGCCTTTGCGGATTTCCGCGCCACGCAGTTTAGCCCCGCGGTCGCATCCGTGTGCTTTGTGCTCGCCTTCTTTGGCTTTGGCGCCAAGGCCGGTATCATCCCGCTGCATGGCTGGCTGCCCAAGGCACATCCCGAGGCGCCGTCCAACGTGTCGGCCCTCATGTCCGGCGGCATGATCAAGATCGGTATCTTCGGTATCCTCAAGGTTGGTCTCGACCTGCTTTCCGCTTCGGGCGTTCAGGTCTGGTGGGGCCTTATGGTCATGGTCTTCGGTGCGATCTCGTCGGTCCTCGGCGTGGCCTTCGCCCTGCAGGAGCATGACATCAAGCGCCTGCTGGCCTATCACTCCGTCGAGAACATCGGCATCATCCTGCTCGGCGTCGGCGCCTCCATGGCCGCCATGGCGCTCAACTCGGTCGGCATTGCCGTCCTGGCTCTGATGGCCGCCCTCTACCACACGTTTAACCACGCGATGTTTAAGGGCGAGCTGTTCTTGGGCGCCGGTGCGCTGCTGTACTCCACGGGTACGCGCAATATGGAGAAGATGGGCGGCCTGTTCCGTCGTATGCCGGCAACGGCCATCTGCTTCCTCATTGGCGCGCTTGCCATCTCGGCCATCCCGCCCTTCAACGGCTTTGTGTCCGAGTGGTTTACCTACCAGTCGCTCTTTAACGCCGCCATGCAGGGCGACAAGGCCGTCATGATCGTGGCCGTGTTCGCTGCCGTCGCGCTTGCCATTACCGGTGCGCTGGCTGTCACGTGCTTCGTCAAGGCCTATGGCGTCTCCTTTGCCTCCGCGCCCCGCTCCGAGGCCGCGGCCAATGCCAAGGAGGTTCCCGCCCCCATGGTGTTTGCGCAGGGCCTGCTCGCGGCCATCTGCGTCGTGCTGGGCATTGGCGCTCCCGTGATCGCGCCCGTGCTGGTCGATGTCGCCGCGTCCGTGCTGCATCCGTACGGTGGCGTGTTTGCCGCCGAGGGCATGGAGCTCATGAACCAGTACTCCGGCGCTGCCACCTCCACGCCCGCGATCGCCATTGCGCTCGTGGTGCTCGTCGGCCTTGCCTGCGGCTACCGCAAGCTCAAGACCGTCGGTAAGGTGCAGAAGTCCCAGCCGTGGGCATGCGGCTATGCTCCCAACGAGCATATGCCCGTCGTGGCCACGACCTTTGCCTCCGAGGTGTCCTGGTTTATGCAGCCGCTCTACACGCTGCGCGACCGCTGCACGGCCGTCTGCTGGTCCATCGCGCACTTCTTCCAGAAGCTCACCGGTGTGGCCGAGGCTGTGGAGCCCGTACCCGACAAGGTTCTCGTCGATGCCCCGCATAAGGGTGTCGAGAAGCTCGCCGACCTCGCGACTAAGCTCGAGGGCGGCAACTACAGCATCTATATCTGCTATATCGTCGCGGCACTCGTGGTGTTCCTCGTGCTCGCCGTGCAAATGGGTTAAGGAGGGGAGAGCATGAACAACATCGTACTTGCCGTTCTGCAGGGCGTGGTCGTTATGGCCGTCGCGCCGTTCTTCTCCGGTCTCGGTCGCGTGATCCGCGCCAAGATGCACAACCGTCGCGGCCCCAGCATCATGCAGGACTACCGCGACCTGGCCAAGCTCTTTGCGCGCCCCGAGTCTCAGAGCGAGGATGCGAGCTTTGCGCTGCGCATCATGCCGCCGCTGTTCTTCGCCGTCGCCTTTATGCTCGCGATGGGTCTGCCGCTCTTTACGGCACAAAGCCCCATCCCGGTCTTTGGTGACGCCATCACCATCATGTACAGCCTGGCGCTCGCCCGCTTCTTCTTCGCCCTCTGCGGTGTGGATTCGTCCAACGCCTACGCCGGTATCGGCGGCGTTCGCGAGCTGCTCATGAGCGTGCTCATCGAGCCGTCCATGCTGCTGGCGCTGTTTGCCGCCGCCCTGGTGTGTGGCTCCACCGACATCGCCACTATGGGTCAGCACATCATGACGGGCGCCATCGACGCGCCGGTCGCCGTGATCCTCGCCGGCATCGCCTTTGCGATTGCCTGCTACATGGAACTCGGCAAGCTGCCGTTTGATCAGGCCGAGGCCGAGCAGGAGCTTCAGGAAGGTCCGCTCGCCGAGCTTTCCGGCCCGTCGCTTGCGATGGCAAAGCTCGCCATGTCCATGAAGCAGGTCCTGGTCGTCGCCTGGTTCTGCGCGATCTTCGTCCCCTGGGGCGAGCCCGCGACCGTGGGCGCCGCCGCCGTTCTGGGCGCAGTCATCTTCCTGGTGAAGTGCCTGATCGACTTTGTCGCGTGCGGCGTGATCGAGAACTCCTGCTCGCGCTCACGCTTTAAGGTGCTTGGCAATCAGACCTGGGCCGTCGTGGGCATCGCCGTTTTGGCGTTTGTCTTCGTGGTCGTCGGCGTGTAGGAGAAGGGAGAAACAATGTCATTTGCAGTCAGTCTGTCCCTTCTCGGCTTGGTCGCTATCGCGGCCCCGATGGTGGCCTCGGTGCTCGTCGCCCTGTTCCCCCGTCCGTACGCCAAGTGGTTCAGCGTTTTGGGTGCCGCCGTCTCGACGGTCTGCACCATCGCCCTCGCCGCGAATTTCGCTGGCTCCGGCATGCCCGACACGCAGGTCCCCCTGATCTCGTTTGGGCAGACCCTCGTCATGGGATTCACTTTCGATAGCATGAGCACGCTGCTCGCGCCCGCCTTTGTGGGTATCGGCCTGCTTGTCGTGATCTATTCGATCCCCTATATGAGCGAGAATAACCGTGAGCATCCCGACGCGCCGCGTCGTCGCTTCTACGCGTACCTCGCGACCTTCATCGGCGCCATGGCCGGCCTCGTGTACAGCTCGACCCTTTTGGGCCAGCTCGTGTTCTTTGAGATCACGGGTGCGTGCTCTTGGGGCCTCATTAGCTACTACATGACGCCTACGGCCAAGAAGGCCGGCATGAAGGCCCTGATCATCACGCATATCGGTGCACTTGGCCTGTATCTGGGCGCCGCCATCGTGTTTGCCCACACCGGTACCTTCGCCATTACCGCGATTGCCGGCCTCGACGCCAAGCTCAAGGCTATCGTCCTTTTGCTCGTGCTGTTTGCGGCCTGGGCCAAGTCCGCACAGGTTCCCATGTACATGTGGCTGCCTTCGGCCATGGAGGCGCCGACGCCTGTTTCGGCCTACCTGCATGGTGCCTCGATGGTTAAGGTCGGCGTGTGCGTGTTCGCGCGTGCACTCGTCTCTGCCGGCGAGATTCCCGAGATCGTGGGCTGGGTCGCCATTATTGACGCCATGGTCACCATGCTCTTTGGTTTCCTCATGTACCTGCCGCAAAAGGATATGAAGCGTCTGCTGGCCTTCTCCACGATCGCCCAGCTCTCCTATGTGTTCTTTGGTCTGGGCCTTTCGGTCTTTGGCAGCCAGCTGGCCTTTGATGGCGCCGTGTGCCACATCTTTAACCACGCTTTCGCCAAGACGCTGTTCTTCCTGATCGCCGGTTCGTTCTCCTTTACCCTCGGCACGCGTATGCTGCCCAAGCTTCGCGGCATCGTAAAGAAGTACCCGATCTCGGGCGTGGGCTTTGGTGTCGCGGCGCTTGCCATTGCCGGCGTGCCGCCCATGAACACGTTCTTCTCGAAGTTCCAGATTATCGCCGGCGGCTTTTCCGTGGGTGCCGGCAACGTCGCAATCCTGGTGCTCGTGTGCATCATGGTCGCCGAGACCGTCGCCACCTTCGCCTGGTTCCTCAAGTGGATGGGCTATTGCCTGCCCGGCGAGCCGAGCGACGAGGTCGCTGCGGGAGCCCCGCTTCCCCGCGCGATGGCGTTCGTGTTCATCGTGCTCATCATCATGGTTATCGTCAGCGGCCCGCTTTCGGCCAGCTGGATCGGTTAGGAGGTAGAACGACATGGGTTATTCGATCGTCAACATCCTTGGCGGCCTTCTGATCGTCACGTCCACCATGGTGGTCGTCTCCAAGAACATCAAGCACGCCATCAGCTGGTATGCGGTGCAGTCGCTGGTGCTCGTGGGACTGCTCGCCACGCTCGGTGTCACCACCGGTGCGCAGGAGCTGCTTATGTGGGCCGGATCTGCCTTTATCACCAAGGTCGTCCTGGTCCCTTATATCCTCAACCGCGCATACAAGAAGATGGGCGAGCCGAGCGACGCATCGCTCAAGGCCGGCCTTAAGCCCGCGTGGGCCATCTGCATCATCGCCGTCGAGGTCGCGATCTGCTTTGCCGTCGTGACGCAGATCAGCCTGCCCACGGCCGAGGTCGCAACGCCTGCGCTCGCCATTAGCTTCGCTCACTTCTTTGTGGGCCTCACCTGCATCATCTCGCAGCGTAACATCATGAAGCAGATCTTCGGATACTGCCTTATGGAAAACGGCAGCCACGTGACGCTCGCGCTTTTGGCCCCCACCGCTCCCGAGATCATCGAGATCGGTATCGCCACCGACGCCATCTTTGCCGTCATCATCATGTCCATCGTCGTGCGTCGCATTTGGGACGACTCCCACTCGCTCGATGCGCGCGACCTGTCCGAGCTGAGGGGGTAGTCCATGGAAACGTTGATTCTCGCCCTGCTCGCGACTCCTTTGGTGTTCTCGCTGGTCATGGCGTTTTTGCCCAAGAACACGTCCTATAACGTGTTTGCCGGTCTCAACCTGGTCTCCGTCGCAGCCGTCCTGGTGCTGTCGATTATGACGGCCGGTGACGTCCTTATGAGCGGCGACACCGCGAGCGCTCTTGGCCTGTGGTTTCACCTCGATTCGCTGGGCGCCATCTTTGTGCTGCTCATCGGCTTTATCGGTTTTCTTACGGGGCTGTTCTCGCTGCCCTATGTAAAGGCCGATATCGAGGAGGGCTCCATGCCCGCCGAGCGCGCCAAGCAGTATTTTGCGCTGTTTAGCCTGTTTGTGTTCACCATGCTGCTCGCGTGCCTGTCCAACAACATGATCCTCACGTGGGCCGCCGTGGAGGCAACCACGCTTTCCACTGTGTTCCTCGTGGGTATCTACAAGAACAAGACGGCCCTCGAGGCTTCTTGGAAGTATGCGATGGTCTGCACCGCCGGCGTGGCCTTTGGCCTGTTCGGCACGCTGCTGATCTACGCCAACGCCGCCGACGTGATTCCCAACGCCCACGAGGCCGCGTTTCTGTCGTGCGTGCTGCCGTATGCCGACCAGTTCGACCCGACGCTCATGCGCCTCGCCTTTGCGTTTATCGTGATCGGCTTTGGCACCAAGGCCGGCCTGTTCCCCATGCACACTTGGCTGCCCGATGCCCACTCCCAGGCCCCGAGCCCTGTCTCGGCCCTGCTCTCGGGCGTGCTGCTTAAGTGCGCCATGCTTGTGATCATGCGCTTCTACGGCTTTACCATCCAGGCCGTGGGCGCCGAGTATCCGCAACTTTTGCTGCTGATCGTCGGCACGCTGTCCATTTTGGTGGCGGCACTTTCGATGTTTCGCCAGGACGACCTCAAGCGCCGCTTTGCGTACTCGTCTGTGGAGAACGTGGGCGTTATTGCCCTGTGCCTGGGTATCGGTGGCCCGCTGGGTATCGCCGCGGCCCTGCTGCACTGCGTGTTCCACGGCTTTACCAAGACGCTTGCCTTCTGCGTGTCCGGCAACATCCAGCACGCCTTTGGCACGCGTAGCCTGGCTAAGATCCAGGGTGTCGTCGAGGTTGCTCCCGCAACCGCCGCGCTCGCCATCTTGGCGCTGCTCGGTCTTGGTGCCTTCCCGCCCTTTGGCATGTTTATCTCCGAGTTCCTGACTTTTGTCGCCGGTGTTACCGCTGGTCCCATGTGGTTGGTCGTCGTGGTCGCCCTCGGTCTTACCGTGGCCATCTCCGCGCTCACCCGCATCGCGCTCAAGTCGGTATTCGGTCATGCGCCCCAGGGCATGGGCAAGCATGAGGCCCCGGCGCTCATGCTTATTCCCGAAGTCATCCTGGCCGTCATGATCTTGTGGTTTGGCATCGCCACCCCGCTGCCTCTCGTGCACGGTGTGGAGACCGCGACCGGCATTGTGCTCGAGCAGAGCACCGAGGAACTTCACGCGACGCCGATGTACCGCGCTGTGTTCGGTACCGAGACCGCTCAGAGCGAGGTGGAGTAACGAATGATTGAAACTGAGAACAAGGTGTATGCCCGTCGCTGCGAGAGCCATGTCGAGGCCCTGCGCCGCGCCGTTCCGGGCTGCATCGAGAAGGTCGAGTGGCAGTGCGAGGACCAGCTGACGATTACCGTCAAGCAGGACAAGCTGCCCGAGGCCGTCCACTACCTGTACTACGAGCGCTACGGCTGGATTCCCGTGATTGTCGGCAACGACGAGCGCTCCCTGTGCGGCCGTTACGCCGTGTACTACGTCATCTCCATGGAGGGGGAGGACCCCGGCTGGGTTACCGTGCGTGCCGAGGTCGACCCCGCCAAGATGACGTTCCCGTCCGTGACGCCGTTCGTCCCCGCCTGCGTGTGGGGCGAGCGCGAGCTGCGCGATATGTTCGGCCTGATTCCCGAGGGTCTGCCCGACCGCCGTCGCCTGGTGCTTCCCGACGATTGGCCCAGCGGGCTGTACCCGTTGCGCAAGGACTCCATGGACTACCGTTTCCGCCCCGCCCCCGCGAGCGACATGGAAAACTACGAATTCTTGGCCGACACCAAGGGCAAGGAGACCACGCTCGTCCCCATGGGACCGTTGCACATCACCTCCGACGAGCCCGGCCACTTCCGCCTGTTCGTTGAGGGCGAGACGATCGTCGATGCCGACTACCGTCTGTTCTACGTGCACCGCGGCATGGAGAAGGTCGCCGAGACGCGCCTGAACTATGACGCCGTGACGTTCCTCGCCGACCGCATCTGCGGCATCTGCGGCTGCGCCCACTCGGTGGCCTATGCCGAGGCCGTCGAGCGCGCCCAGGGCATTCATGTCCCGCCGCGCGCCCAGTACATCCGCGCCATCATGCTCGAGGTCGAGCGTCTGCACTCACACCTGCTCAATATTGGCCTCGCATCGCACTACACCGGCTTCGACTCCGGCTTCCAGCAGTTCTTCCGCGTCCGCGAGAAGTCCATGGACCTGGCCGAGAAGCTCTCCGGTCACCGCAAGACCTACGGCCTCAACGTGATCGGCGGCGTGCGTCGCGACATTTTGGCCGAGCAGAAGCTCTCCACGCTCACGACCATCCACCAGCTGCGCTCCGAGGTTCAGGAGCTCGTCGACGTCTTGCTCTCCACGCCCAACTTTATTGAGCGTACGAGTGGCATCGGCATCTTGGACCGCAAGATCGCACGCGACTTCTCGCCGGTCGGCCCGCTCATGCGTGGCTCGGGCTATGCCCGCGACGTGCGCTTCGACCATCCCTTCGACGGCTACGCCGATCCGGATGTTCAGAAGATGCATGCTGCCACGGCAGACACCTGCGATGCCTTCGGCCGTACCGCCGTCCGCATCCAGGAGGTCTACGATTCGATCGACATGATCGAGACCATGCTCGAGAACTGCCCGTCGGGCCCCATCCTCACCACGGATTGGGAGTACACCCCGCACAAGTACGCCATCGGCGCCACCGAGGCACCGCGTGGCGAGGACGTGCACTGGGCCATGCTCGGCAACAACCAGAAGTGCTACCGCTGGCGCGCCAAGGCCGCTACGTACAGCAACTGGCCGGTCCTGCGCTACATGTTCCGCGGCAACACCGTGGGCGACGCGGCGCTGATCGTCGGCTCGCTCGACCCGTGCTACTCCTGCACCGACCGTGTGACGGTGACCGATGTCGCCGCCAAGCGCGACCACGTGCTCGACAAGGAGCAGTTCGAGAACGTCTGGCGCGACAAGTCGCCGCTCGCGGGCGAGGGCACCATGGCCGCTCCGCTCGATGAGGAGGCGCTCTAATATGCTGAAGCTTTGGAAGGTTAACGCCAAGGCCGGCGACGCGACGGTCAAGTACCCGTTTGCGCCGTTCACCACCAACAAGGACATGCGCGGCAAGCCCGAGCACAATGCCGAGCTCTGCATCGCCTGCGGTGCCTGCGGCGTGGCATGCCCGGCCGATGCCATTCGCATGGACACCGACCTTGCGGCCGATACCATTACCTGGTCGATCGACTACGGCCGCTGCATCTTTTGCGGCCGTTGCGAGGAAGCCTGCCCCATGGAGGCCATCAAGCTCACCGAGGAGTTTGAGCTGGCCGTCATGAGCAAGGACGACCTCACCAGCAAGAGCGTCTATACGCTCGAGCACTGCTCGCGTTGCGGCAAGCCGTTTGCCCCGCACAAGGAGATCGACTACGCCAAACGCCTGCTGCAAAAGGCCGGCGGCATGGAGGCCGAGCAGGCCGCCCGTACCGTCGGTATGTGCCAGGAGTGCAAGCGCGAGCTCGACGCCCTGCGCGCCGCCTCGGCCGTAAAGACCGGCAACGCGCACGGCATGGCTGCCAACGAGACGCTTGCGTCCGGTGAGCCCCAGGGCCCCGGCATGGAGTATCTGGGCGGCCACGGCGTGAACCCGGAGTATATCGACCGCGAGCTCAACCCCGATGCGCCCGAGATTCCCGCCGGTCCGGCGCCGGTCGAGGGCATCATCATGGATTTTGAAACGAAGGAGGAGTAACCATGGCCGAACCCACGCTTTTGCCCGAGCGGCTTCAGTACCGCCCGACCAAGATCGAGCTCGACGAGAGCATCGAGAAGGCCAAGGCGACCCTTCTTAAGAAGATCAAGCGCTCGGTGTACGTCTACCGTGTTGACTGCGGCGGCTGCAACGGCTGCGAGATCGAGATCTTCGGTTCCATCACGCCCGTCTTCGACGTCGAGCGCTTTGGCATCAAGGTCGTGCCCTCGCCCCGTCACGCCGACGTGCTGCTGTACACCGGCGCCGTGACGCGTGCCATGCGCATGCCGGCCCTGCGCGCCTTTGAGGCCGCACCCGATCCCAAGATCGTGGTGTCCTATGGCGCGTGCGGCTGCACCGGCGGCATCTTCTACGACAACTACTGCGTCTGGGGCGGCACGGACAAGATCTTGCCGGTCGATGTCTACATCCCCGGCTGCCCGCCCAGCCCCGCGCAGACCGTCTACGGCTTTGCCATGGCACTTGGCCTGCTGGACCAAAAGCTCCATGCCGAGACCACGGTGGAGGCCGCCGGCGAGCAGGCCGATATCCTGCACCCCGGCGTGCCGTACAAGCTGCGCGTTGCCATCGAGCGCGAGGCTCGCGCCATGAGCGGCTACCGTTACGGTCGCGACTTGGCCAACGAGTTTATGGATACGCTCGAGGGCGCGCCCAAGGGCGATATCCGCGGCGCCATGGCGCTGCTCATCGACAAGCAAGATGATCCTCGCCGCGTTGAGGTGTACTCGGCGTTACAGGATCTGGTGCTGGCCGGAGGTCGCTAAATGGAGCTCACGGACCGCTCTGGTTACTTTGCGGGCCCCGGCATGCTCGGCGGCTCCTTTGGCGATGCCTCGCGCGCAAGCGACGAGGCCGCCAAGGGCGTCGCCGACCCCTGCCTGGGCCATGCGCCCGACCAGGTGGTCTTCTATGAGCTCACGCGTAAATTTGTGGAGACCGAGGAAGACGTTCCCCAGGAGGCCTGCGACGTGCTGTACTACACGCTCGCCGTGGGCCACCACACCGGCGTGCTCGACTGCTTTGAGCCGCGCCTGTCGGTGCCGGTGAACGAGTTCTATTCGCTCGTCGACGCGTTGCCGGAGGGGGAGGCCAAAACCAAGTTCGAGGCCATCCGCTCCTTTGGCGAGTGCCAGCTCGACAAGGCGGCGGTGCCGTCGCTACTCGAGGTCTGCGATACGCTGCTCGACGAGCGCGGTTTTCGCGGCTCGGCCAAGGCCGGCATCTCGGTGTTCGATGACGACTTTGGCCTGCATGCCCAGCAGGTCGCGTTCTTAATGAAGTTTCGCGATCTGGTTGAGCGCGTGCGCGATGTGTCGGGCGTGTATCTGACGGGGAGGCTACAGTAATGGGTCGCGTTGTGGATGGCCGTGTGAACGGCGCCCCGTTTGCGGGCATTGTGCTCACGGCGGGAAGCGTGCTGCGCGCCGACGATGCCGCCGGCCCCGTGCTCTCCAAAAAGATGGAGGACACGCCCATCGCCGGTTGGTACACCATCGACGGTGGGCAAACGCCCGAGGACGACATCATCGAGGTCAAGCGCGAGCTTCCGCCGCGCCTGGTGTTGGTCGATGCCGCCGACATGGCGCTGCCCGTCGGTGCCATCCGCCTGCTCGATAAGACCGACGTCGCGCGCAAGTCGATGTTCACCACGCATTCGCTTCCCTTGTCGATTCTGATCGAAGAGATTGAGCAATCGTGCGAAGATATCGTCTTCATAGGGATTCAGCCGGGCGATACGGAGTTCTATAACCCCATGTCCCCGGAGGTCTTTGAGGCCGTCGACGCCGTGTATGACGCCGTGGCCGCCAACGACTTTTCCCACTTTGTCCGCTTGGGGCAGGAGCTATAGGAGCGCTTGTCCCTGCTGATTAGGAAAGAAGTGATTGACATGGCAGATTCCAAGGTGGAGTACCCCGCTCCCGATTGCCTGGCGCCCGCCGCGATCGAGGCCAAGACCGAGACCGCCGGCGTGACCAAGGCTAACCTGCCGGTCGCTAAGGCCTTTCTGTTGGCAATGTTCGCCGGCGCGTTTATCGCCTTCGGCGGCCTGTTCTTTACGGTGTTTTTGAGCGACAGCACGCTGGGCTGGGGTGCCCAGCGCGTCGTGGGCGGCCTGTGCTTTTGCCTGGGCCTGGTGCTGGTGCTGGTGTGCGGCGCCGAGCTGTTTACCGGCAATTCGCTTATGGTCTGCGCACTCAAGAGCAAAAAGATCACTCTGGCTCAGATGCTCAAGGCCTGGGTCGTCGTGTGGGTCGGCAATTTTGTCGGCGCCCTGTTCATCGTCTTTTTGGTGTACATGGCCGGCATCTATAAGCTCAACGGCGAGGCGGTCGCCAATTCCATGGTGAGCGTCGCCGCCGGCAAGGTGACGATCGACTGGGTGACGATCTTCTTCCGCGGCATCCTGTGCAACATCTTTGTGTGCCTGGCCGTGTGGATCGGTACTGCCGGCAAGACCGTGGTCGATAAGGTCGTTGGCATTCTGCTGCCCATCGCAGCCTTTGTGGCCTGCGGTTTTGAGCACTGCGTCGCCAACATGTACTTTTTGCCCATGGGCGCCGTGATGCATGCATGCGGCTACGGTGCCAAGGTCGCCGGCGCCGATGCGCTCAACGCCGCGGGCATTGCGTTTAACCTATCCGCCGCCACGCTGGGCAACATCGTGGGCGGCGCGGTTCTGATCGCGCTCGGCTACTGGTTTATCTACGCCAAGAAGTCCGAGGCGTAAGGTACCGTCTGTTTGACGTTGGGCCTCCCGCGGGGCGTTGCCGTGCGGGAGGCTTTTTGGGTCTGGGGCTCGTTGCCGGGCTGTTGGCCTGTTGTGTTTGGCTTGTGAAAGGGGTAATCGAGATGGCATCTGCTGTGGAGCGTGACGGTCGCGCTGTGGTGACCACATGCGGGGGATGCTATGCCGATTGCGCCTTTGCGGCACGCGTTGAGGACGGTCGCGTGGTGGCCGAGTTGCCGGTGCCGGGGCACCCGTGCGCGGCACGAGCCCTGTGCGCCCGCGGACGGCATCGCCTGTCCATGCCGTTTGACGAGCGCGACCGCATTTTGCACCCCATGCGCCGCCGTCGGGATGGCTCGGGGTTTGATGCGATTACCTGGGACGAGGCGTTTGCGCAGATTGCAGCGCGCCTTGGGGGGATTGTCGACGGGCATGGTCCGCGTGCGCTGGGCATGACGCTCGGCGTGCCCTCGTTCGACCGCTACTGGGCCTATCGCTTTATGCATGCGCTGGGTTCGCCCAACGTGTACGGTGCCGACGGCGCCTGCGAGGTGAGCCGCCTGACCGGTTGGGAGCACAGCCTGGGCTACAGCCCGGCGTCCGACCTGGCGCATACCGATTGCATCATGTATTTGGGGCGTTCCATTGTCGATTCGTCGACGATGGGGGCCGTTGACGCGCTCAACGATGCACGCCGGCGCGGGGCGAAGATTATCGTGGTTGACCCTCGGCGCAGCGGCTCGGCCGCGCTTGCCGATCGCTGGCTGCGCGTGCGCCCGGGCTGTGATTTGGCCCTGCTGTTGGGCATCGCGCATGTGATGATTGCCGAGGGCCTGTACGATCACGAGTTCGTGGACCGCTATACCACTGGCTTTGACGAGTTGGCGCAGGCGGCCCGTGCCTGGACGCCCGAGTGGGCCGAGTCGATGTGCGACGTGCCGGCAGATGACATCCGCGCGACGGCGCGCGACCTGGCTGCTGCGGCGCCTGCCGCCGTTGTCGACGCGGGCTTTCACGGTGGCATTGGCATTGCGTATGCCAACAGCACCCAGACGGCGCGTGCTATCTGCCTGGTCGATGTGCTGTTGGGCTGCCTGGGGCGTGTGGGCGGTGCGCTCAACCCACCGACCCCGCTCGCGCTGGGCGACTTGGACCCTGCACGCTTTGAGACGCCGCCGGTGCCGCGTGAGCCCAAGTTGGGGTCCGAACGCTATCCACTGGTCGATCCGATGCGCGGCCTGTGCACGACCATCGGTCAGTCGATTCTTGCCGGCGATTTGCGAGGGCTCATCGTCTATGCCAGTAACCCCGGTGCGGGTTACGGCAACGCCGATGCGTGGCTTGGTATCTTGCAACAGCTCGACCTGCTCGTGACGATCGATATCCGCTGGTCCGAGACGGCGCGTGCGTCCGACTATGTGCTGCCCGACGTGACGTATCTGGAGGCCGACCGCGGCGTCGGTACGGTCGTGGGCCGCAACGATGCGCGCGTGTTCTATCGCAACGCCGTGCTGCCGGTCTTGCATGATGACACGCGTCCCGGCCGGGAGATCTTTGCCGGCCTGGCTGCTGCCTGCGGCGTGGGCGAGTATTTTGACTTTACGCCTGACGACTTGGCGGCTGCCCAGGTGGCTCCGTTTGGGATCGACCTCACTGCGCTCAAGGAGCGCGGTTGGGCAGACACGGGCGTGCCGCTGCCGTCGCGTACGGGCAAGCCGGTGGTTCCGCTCGACGGCGGCAAGATTGCGCTGGCAAACGACGTATGGGAGCGCGCCGGCTTGGGTCGTGTGCCTGGCTGGATTGCGCCCATGGTGGAGCCGGGGCTGGGGATGTTTCGCCTCATTAGCGGCAACCGGCCCTTTGAGTCGCACACTTCGCGCAGACTTGCTGCGGCGGGTGCTGCCGAGGCAGGTTCCGACTTGGACGCCGTGCAGATGAATGCCGACGTCGCCGAGCGCATGGGTATCGCCAACGGCGAGGTCGTCGAGCTGGTGAGCGACATGGGCCGCGACCGCGTGCGCGTGGAGACGACGCCCTATCTGCATCCGGCGTGCATCTTCACCTCGGCCGCTCCCGGCGGACGCGCATTCGGTGCTGAGGGTGGTGGCCGGCAGGCCCTGGGCGTCGGGCCGCTCGACCACACGCCGCTGCGCTGGGACCCGTTGACGGGTGCCGCGCTCACTCAGGAAAATGCTGTTCGCGTGGAAAAGATCACGGAGCACGTGGATAATAACGACTGATTGATTCAGCAGATTGATTCGGCTGGTTTTTGATGAACGACCGACTGATCTGCCCTTGGTTTTGAAAGGCTGCACATGAGCGATAGCCAGAACATGTCCGATGAGGTACGCGCCCGCTTGCGCGCCATTCCTTCCGTTAACGAGTTGCTCGCTGAGTGGCCGGTTGTGAAGGCGGCGGGGGAGACCTGTGACGCGGTGGTCCATGCTGCCGTGACGGCCGAGCTCGACGAGGAGCGCGCCGCCATTCGTGCCGGCGCCGACCCGCGCTCTAAGCGCGACCTTGCTTCGGCCATTGAGTGGCGTGCGCACCGCTCCGCGCTGCCGAGCCTGCGCCCTGCCGTCAACGCTACAGGCGTGGTCATCCATACCAACTTGGGTCGCGCCCCGCTCGCGGAGTCGGCGGCAAAGGCCGTGGCCGAGGTCGCGCGCGGGTACAGCACGCTCGAGTACAGCGTCGACACCTGCTCGCGCGGGTCGCGCAAGGAGCACGCCGCACAGTTGATTCGCTCGCTCACCGGTGCCGAGGATGCGCTCGTCGTCAACAATAATGCCGCCGCGGTGCTGCTGGTGCTGGCCACCCATGCCGCGGGCAAAGAGGTCATCGTGAGCCGCGGCGAGCTCGTCGAGATCGGCGGCAGTTTCCGTATCCCCGATGTCATGGAGGCCTCGGGTGCTCAGCTCGTCGAGGTCGGTGCCACCAACCGCACGCACCTTGCCGATTACGAGCGCGCTATCACGCCCGACACGGCCATGATCCTGAAGGTTCATCCTTCCAACTATCGTATCGAGGGTTTCCACGAGGAGGTAGGTTCTCGGGAGCTTGCGGCGCTTGCTCACAAGCATGGCCTGCTGTTCTACGAGGACCAGGGCTCGGGCGCGCTGTTGCCCGACGACATCTTGGTGCGCGGCGGCGAAGAAACCACGCCGGCTTCGGTCGCGGCGGGGCTCGATATCGTGTCATGCTCGGGCGATAAGCTGCTCGGCGCCGCGCAGGCGGGCATTATCATGGGCCGTCGCGATCTGGTCCAGGCCTGCGGGTCGCATCCGCTTATGCGTGCCCTGCGCCCGGGCAAACTGGCTCTGTCGGCGCTCGAGGCCACGCTGCGTATCTACATGGACGGCGCCGATGTTGCCCATCGCGAGGTGCCGGTGCTCAGCATGCTTACGCTTCCGCAGGCCCATTTGGAGCGACGTGCCCGCAAGCTGCGCGATCGTATGGTCGCCGGGCTCGACAAGGCCGGTTACCCGTGCGCCGTTCAGGTGGAGATCGTCGAGGAATCGTCAACCCCCGGCGGTGGCTCGCTTCCTACCGTCGAGCTACCCACGATGTGCGTTGCCGTGCGTCTTGTTGACGCGCACCTGACGGTCGATGCGCTCAAGCGCTCGCTTGTCCAGGACTTCGACACGCCGGTTGTCACGCGAACCTCGCACGATCGCATTTTGTTTGACGTGCGCACGCTCGTGGGTGACCGCGATATCGAGACGGCGGCATCGACGCTCGTCGCGTGCGTTGAGAAGGCGATTGCTCGATGAGTGAGGTTCAGGCGCTGGTGGAGTGTCCCGTTATCGTTGGCACGGCGGGCCACGTTGACCACGGCAAGTCGGCATTGATCGAGGCGCTGACTGGCAAGAATCCCGATCGTCTGGAGGTTGAGCGCCGTCGCGGTATGACCGTGGAGCTGGGCTTTGGCGAGCTGGCGCTGCCGAGTGGCAAGATCGTTGGCCTGGTCGACGTGCCGGGCCACGCGCATTACTTGCGCGCCATGGTGCAGGGCGCCACGGGCATCGACGTGGCCGTGCTGGTGGTTTCGGCCGTCGAGGGCGTGATGCCGCAGACCCGCGAGCACGTGCACGTGCTGGAGCTGCTGGGTGTCACGCATATGGTGGTGGCGCTGACGATGTGTGACCTGGCCGATGCCGAGATGACCGAGCTTGCCGAGCTCGATGTCGATGACTTTTTGTCAGGTACCGTGTTTGCAGGCGCGCCGATCGTGCCCGTGTCGTCCAAGACCGGCGAGGGGATCGATGGCCTGCTGGCTACGCTCGACGAGCAGGTTGCCGCTTGCTGGGATGCCTGCCGTGCCCGTGCCGAGCTCACCGATGCCGCGCCGCGTCTGCCGATTGACCGCTGCTTTACGATCAAGGGCGTCGGTACTGTCGTGACGGGAACGTTGCACGATGCGCCGGTTGCGGTGGGCGACGATCTCGTCGCCCTGCCGTCGCGTACGGTCTGTCGTGTGCGCGGGATTCAGGTGCATGGCGATACGCCGCGAGCACTGCCCGGACAGCGCGTGGCGCTCAACCTGGTTGGTGACGGTGTCGCGGCGCTTGACCGTGGCGAGATGCTGGGCGTGGCGGACCGCTTTGGTCAGTCGTTGCGCTTTATGATGACGTTCACCTACCTGGGTCGCGAGGGAGCCAAGCCGCGTGTGCTCGAGTCGGGTGCGCGTGTGCACGTGATGGCGGGTACGGCCGAGGTGGTCGGTCGCATCATGTTCATGGAGGGCGGGGCCCCCATGGCGGTGGGCGAGACCCGTACCGTGCAGGTGCGCGTGGAGGAGCCGCTGCCGCTGCGAGCCGGAGACCATGCCGTGGTGCTGTCCTATTCGCCCGTGATGCTTATTGGCGGTGGGCGCGTGCTGCTTTCGCGCTGCCGTCGATCGCGCGAGCTTGTCGAAGGAGAGCGTGCACTGTATGCGGCGCTCGAGTCCGGCGATATCGCGGGCGGTGTGGGCGCATGGCTGGCGCTGCAGACGCTGCCGGTTACGGCGGTTGATGTTGCCGAGGCTTTGGATCTTGGTATCGGCGAGGTCGATGCCGCACTGCGCGGGTTGGTGGCGCAGGGCGCTGCTTGCGCGCTTGCAGGCTCGGATGGCTCGCTGTATGCAGATTCTTCCGCGCTCGACGCCGCGATGGATGCACTGGCGGCGACCCTGTCAGCCATGCACGCGGCGGCTCCCAAGGAGACGGGCTTTACGCCCGGCGCCGTTGCCCATGCTGCGTGGCCTGCCGCTGATGAAGGCGTTGCCGCGGCTCTGATTGCCGAGGGCTGCTCGCGTGGCGTGTGCGCCGCCGAGGGCGCCGAGGTATTCGATCCGCATTCGGCCGCCGCGGCGGCACGCGTGGTGCGAGAGGCTTGCGAACGTATCGTTGCCTTGCTGGACGAAGCTGGCCTCGATGCACCGACGTTGCCCGAGGTGGGCGAGCAGCTGCAGCTCGATCGCGACACCATGACGCGTGCCCTGCGCGAGCTTTCGCTCAACCGCTCGATCGTGAAGGTCGAGCGCGACGTTGCCCTGTCCGCTGCCGCCGAGGCCCATGCGCGCGAACTCGTCGCCGCCGCCATTGAGGCAGCCGGCGGCGCTGCCACCACGAGCGTGCTGCGCGAGGCCCTGGGCGTGTCGCGCAAACGCGCCATCAGCATCTTGGAGCACCTGGATGCCGTGCGCTTTACGGTGCTCGACAAGGATGCCGGCGGCCTGCGCTCCCTGCGCTAGATTGGCTGCTCGGTTTGGTAAAATACCTCCGCACTTGGGAACGGATGGGCTCCGGTGGGCTCCGCGGTCCTCAAAACCGTTGCGAGGCGTGCAAAACGTCTTGGATGTGTTCGATTCACATACGTTCCCGCCATACGCTACCAGCGCTTTTGTGCTCGCGGTCTTGCTGCGTGCCGCAAAGGCGCTGTTTTGTTTTTACATGGGTTTGCCGTGCCGCCTCTCATGTCGCCTACGGTATTTGCCCCGTGTGCTGGATTATGAACGTGCCGATGGAGGTGTTTTGCCGTATGACTACCGTAAGACGTGCCGATCTTTCTTGTGTCGTCCAGGCGGGCGGGTTGTCGTCGCGCATGGGCTGCGATAAGGCGCGTATGGCGTTTTGCGGCGAGCCGCTCATCGAGCGCGTGCTGGGTCGGCTGGCGCCAGTTGCCGGCGAGTTAGTCGTGACGACTTCGCGTCCCAGCGAGCTTGCCTACCTTGAGGAGCGCGCGTTTGGCGGCCTGGTGCCGCGAATAGTGCCGGACCTTGAGGGGCCGGCGGGCGCCATGCGCGGCATCGCGAGTTCGCTGACTGCGGCCCGGCTGCCTCTCGTTGCTATCGTCGCCTGTGATATGCCGTTTGTCTCTTCGGAGCTAATCGGTGCCCTTGCTGGCTGTGTCGAGGCCGAGGCGCTCGACGTGTGCGTGCCGCGCGAGGAGCGGGGGATTGAGCCGCTTTGCGCCGTCTGGCGCCGTGACGCGTGTGCGCCGGTTGCCCAAGAGCTGCTCTCCTGCGACCGCCAGCGCATTCGCTGCCTGATCAATCGCGTTCAGGCCGGTTATATGGATGAGCCGCAAATCGTTAAGGTCGCCGGCTCGACGCTCTGCTTCGAGAACGTCAATACGCCCGAGGAGTTTGCGGCGGCCGAGTTACTCGCCTAGAGGATTGGAGTTGCCTTGTCTCACGATATTTGTCCCGACACGGGAGAACCTTGTACTTGCGACGGGTCCGAGCCCTGTACCTGCGGTTGCGGTGGCTGTGGACATACCGCGGAAGAGGAAGCGGCCGCCGCGGCGTATCGTGAGGCACACCGCGAAGGCCCGTCCGGCGATGCCCTAGACCACGAACGCAAGATTATCGTGTCGTTTGACAGCACCTTCGATGTGATGGAATGCGAGCAGCTGTGCCTTGCCGCCGGTGTGCCCGGGCGCATTATGCCTTTGCCGGGCTCCATTACCGCCGGCTGCGGGCTGTGCTGGGCCATGCCGTTCTCGGGCGACGCCCTCGCCGCCTTCCGCGCTGCCACCGAAGGCCGCATAACCCCCGCCGACTACCACCAGCTCGTCCTCTAATCACCAACACCACCACAAAGGTGCCTGTCCCCAATGTGGTGGTTCGGAACATGTGGACGAAACAGCTTCGAAACACGCGATTTGTTCGTCAGGTGCCCAAAAACGCTTCTACCTGCATCGTAATCAAAACGAAACATCTGCTCGTCGGCTTATGCGAAACTTTGCTGCAACAGTGCGATATTATCCATACTCGATAAAGCTCGCGGCGCATAGGGTGCCGCGACCAACATTTTTCGTTTCCCATCATTGGAGGAAGCATGAGCTACACGCAGAAAGTTCTCGACGAGCTCAAGGCCCGCTATCCCGAGCAGCCTGAGTTCATCCAGGCCGCTACCGAGATCCTCGGCACCATCCAGCCGGCGCTCGACGCCCATCCCGAGTACGAGGAGGCCGCCCTGCTTGAGCGCCTCGTCGAGCCCGAGCGCATCGTTATGTTCCGTGTCCCCTGGGTCGACGACCAGGGCAAGGTCCAGGTCAACCGCGGCTACCGCGTCGAGTTCAACTCTGCCATTGGACCCTACAAGGGCGGCCTGCGCTTTAACCCGACGGTCACCCTGGGCATGCTCAAGTTCCTGGGCCTGGAGCAGATCCTCAAGAACAGCCTGACCACCCTTCCCATGGGTGGTGGCAAGGGCGGTTCCGACTTTGACCCCAAGGGCAAGTCCAACAACGAGATCATGCACTTCTGCCAGTCCTTCATGACCGAGCTCTATCGCCACATCGGCCCCAACACCGACGTTCCCGCCGGCGACCTGGGCGTTGGCGGCCGCGAGGTTGCCTACCTGTTCGGTCAGTACAAGCGCCTGACCAACGAGTGGACCGGCGTCCTCACTGGCAAGGGCCTCTCCTTTGGCGGTTCGCTCGCCCGTACCGAGGCCACCGGTTACGGTCTGGTCTACTTTGTGGACGAGTACCTCAAGAGCCGCGGTGACTCCTTCGAGGACAAGAACGTCGTCGTTCATGGCTCCGGCAACGTCGCCATCTACGCCGTCCAGAAGGTCTCCCAGCTCGGCGGCAAGGTGCTCGCCTGCTCCGATACCCACGGCTGGGTCGAGGATCCCGACGGCATCGACTACACCGTGCTCGAGCACATCTACAACAAGAAGCGCTCCGGCCACGACAAGGGCGTTACGCTCGCTATGTACGTCGACGAGAAGCCCAACGCCGTGTGGCACGAGGGCGATGGCCGTGGCGTTTGGCAGCTGCCCTGCGACATCGCGCTGCCCTGCGCTCGCGAGAACACGCTGCTGCTCGAGGACGCTCAGGCGCTCGTCGCCAACGGCTGCAAGGTGGTCGGCGAGGGCGCGAACATGCCCACGACCATCGAGGCCACGACCTACTTCCAGGAGAACGGCGTCGCCTTCATGCCCGGTAAGGCTGCTAACGCCGGCGGCGTGCTCGTGTCCGGCCTGGAGATGAGCCAGAACGCCGAGCACCTGTCCTGGACCTTCGAGGAGGTCGACGGCAAGCTCGAGCAGCTCATGCGCGGCATGTTCCACAACGTGGACGACACCGCCAAGGAGTATGGCCAGGAGGGCAACTTTGTCATGGGCGCCAACATCGCCGGCTTCCTGAAGGTTGCCGACGCCATGCTCGCCCAGGGCGTCTGCTAAATCTTCGCTCGATATAGCATCGCAGAAGGCTTCCAGTCATCTTGGCTGGGAGCTTTTTTTGATCCGCATGCGACGGAGGAAAACGGTTCATTTTGTCCCGACACGAGCTATGCCCCCTCGTTTGGTACACTTAAAGGTACTGGACAAGTGAAGAGATGGGGGAGAACGTGCTCAAGTTCGGTACCTACGTCCGTGTTGGAAACGCGGCCGAAGCCTATGAGCTCTTACAGAAGAACCGCAACAACAAGATTGTGGGCGGCGGCATCTGGATGCGCCTGGGTTCGCGTCGTGTGGCGACGGCGATTGACCTTTCGGCCTGCGGACTCGATCAGATCGAGGAGACCGAGACCGAGTTTCGCATCGGTGCCATGTGTACCCTGCGCCAGCTCGAGCGTCATGCCGGGCTCAACGCGCTTGTCAACAATGTCTTTGAGTTTGCCGTCCACGATATCGTGGGCGTGCAGCTGCGCAATACCGCCACGGTTGGCGGAAGCATCTACGGCCGCTTTGGCTTCTCGGACGTTCTCTCCGCCTTTCTCGCGCTCGATTCCTATGTTGAGCTGACGGGCGCCGGCCGCGTGCCGCTCGCGGAGTTCGTGGACATGGGCTATGTGCGCGACGTGATCGAGCACATCGTGGTCGTCAAGCACGATTACCGCGCGAGCTACGAGGCCGTGCGCAAGGCCGCGACCGATTTCCCCTCCTTAAACGTCACCGCTGCCTGGTGGGACAACAGCTGGCATGTCACCGTGGGTGCCCGCCCGCTGCGCGCGACCTTGCTGCAGGGCGAGGCGTGTGGCCTTTCCGGCGAGCAGCCTTCCGAGGACGAGCTGCGCGCCCTTGCCGCATCCGTGCGTGCCCTGAGCTACGGCACCAACCTGTGGGGCTCGGCCGACTACCGCCGCCGCATCTCGGCCCCGCTGGCAATTCAGGCCGTGCGCCGCGCCGCCGGCATCGAGCTTTCGGCCGCGCTTGCCCGCGAGCTCGAGACCGTGCAAGTGCCTAAGTTTGCCACGGACGAGTATTCCTGCCGCCGCGTGCCCGGCGTCGATTCTAGCGAGGTGCGCTAATGGCTGCCAAACTCATCGATCTTTCCTTTACGCTCAACGGTCGCAAGGTCAAGGTTCAGATTGCCCCCGATACCATGCTCTTTGCGCTGCTGCGCGAGCAGGGCTGCGCGTCGGTGCGCTGTGCCTGCGAGACCACCAACTGCGGTCTGTGCACGGTGTGGCTCGATGGCGACCCGGTGCTGAGCTGCTCGGTTCCCGCCGCCCGTGTTGAGGGCTGCTCCGTCACCACGCTCGAGGGTCTCAAGGCCGAGTCCGAGGCGCTCGCCCGCGCAATGGCTGCCGAAGGCGCCGAGCAGTGCGGTTTTTGCGCCCCCGGCCTCATCATGAACGTGCTGGCGCTCGCCCGTGCCGCCAAGGAGGACCCGAGCCTTGTCGCCACGCGCGAGGAACTCTCGCGCCAGCTCGCCGGCAACCTCTGCCGCTGCAGCGGCTACGAGAGCCAGCTGCGCGCTATCGTGCGCTTCCTCAACGAGTCCGGCGTGCAGTTGGGCTTTGAGATGCCTGAGCTGCCCGTCAACGAGACGAGCTCCGACGGTGTCGCGTACAAGCAGATCACCAAGAAGCAGCCCAAGAAGGACTCGAAGGCCCTGCTCGAGGGCCGTCCCGTCTACACGGGCGACCTGGTACCCGCCGGCGCGCTCATCGTCAAGCTCAAGCGCAGTCCCTATGCCCGCGCCAAGATCCGCTCCATCGATACGTCGCGTGCCCTGAAGGTGCCCGGCGTGGTGGGCGTTTACACTTACGAGGACGTGCCCAAGCGCCGCTTTACCATCGCCGGCCAGAGCTACCCACAGCCTTCGCCCTACGACCGCCTGATCCTCGAGAACCTCGTGCGCTACCAAAACGAGGAGGTGGCGATCGTCGCCGCCGAGACCGAGGAGGCCGCCGACAGGGCGCTCAAGCTCATCAAGGTCGACTACGAGGTGCTCGAGCCGCTGCTCGACTTTACCCAGGCACTCGATAACGACATCGTGGTTCACCCCGAGGGCGACGTGACCTTTATGTTTCCGCAGGGCGGCGACGTCCCGCGCAACTTGGTATGCAGCGGCACGAGCGACTTTGGCGACTTGGACGAGGCCTTTGCCCAGAGCGACATCGTATTCAGCCGCACCTACACCAGCCAGGCCACGCAGACCGCGCCCATGGAGACCTTCCGCGCCTTCGCGACGACCGACGCGTTTGGGCGCATCTCGGTGACCACCTCTACGCAGGTGCCCTTCCACGTGCGCCGCATGGTTGCGCAGTCGCTCGACATTCCGCAGTCGCAGGTGCAGGTCATTAAGCCGCGCATCGGCGGTGGCTTTGGCTCCAAGCAGACGGGCTGCTGCGAGATCTTCGTTGCGTTCGTCACCCAGCAGACCGGCCGTCCGAGCTACTGCTGCTACTCCCGCGAGGAGACCATCACCGCGGGCAACTCGCGCCATCAGATGCAGATGACTGTCAAGCTGGGTGCCATGAACGACGGCACCATCACGGCCATCGATTTGCATACGCTGTCCAACGCCGGCGCGTATGGCGAGCATGCCACCACGACGATCGGCCTTTCGGGCCACAAGAGCCTGCCCATCTACAACCATGTGAAGGCGAGCCGCTTTAGCTGGGACGCCGTCTACACCAATACCAACCGCGGCGGTGCGTATCGCGGCTACGGTGCCACCCAGGGCCAGTTTGCCGTGGAGAGTGCCGTCAACGAGCTCGCCGACATGCTGCACATGGATCCCGCCGACCTGCGTCTTAAGAACATGGTTCACGAGGGCGAGATTATGCCGCAGTACTACAACGAGAAGCTCAACGCCTGCGCGCTCGACCGCTGCCTGCTGCGCGCGATGGACATGATCGGCTGGCGCGACAAGCCGCTGGCCGTGGACCTGGGCGACCGCGTGCGTGCTCTGGGCTGTGCGCTCACCATGCAGGGCTCGGGCATCTCCAACGTGGACATCGCCGGCATCGACATGCGTCTGGAAGAGGACGGCTTCATTACCATCGGCACCGGCGCCACCGATAACGGCATGGGCGTCGACACGATTCTGGCGCAGATTGCCGCCGAGGAGCTGGGCGTGGAGAGCTCGCTTATCGTGGTGCGCGGCGTGGACACCGACGTGTCGCCGTTCGACGCCGGCTCGTACGCGAGCTCGGGCACGTACGTGACGGGCCTTGCCGCCAAGAACGCCGCGACCGAGCTGCGTGAGAAGATCTGCGCCAAGGCCGCCCAGATGTGGGACGTGGACGCCGCCGATGTGGTCTTTGATGGTCAGTACGTGCGCTTGTCCGACGAACGTGCCGCGCGCGAGCAGCACCGCTACCTCACGCTGCGCGACTTTGCCAACCTGTGCGTCAAGAACATCGCGGGCGGAGACGCTCTCACCTCGCATGCCTCTGCCTGCCTGCCCGTTTCGCCTCCGCCGTTTATGGCCGGCATTGCCGAGGTCGAGGTCGATAAGGCCACCGGCAAGGTGACCGTGGTGGATTATGCGGCGGCTGTGGACTGCGGTACTGTAATCAACGAGGCACTCGCGCGCGTCCAGGCCGAGGGCGGCATTGCCCAGGGCATTGGCCACGCACTCTACGAGATCGTCGAGCACGACGACCGCGGCCGCCTGCGCACCGGCAACTTTATGAGCTACAAGTTGCCCACGCGCCTGGATATCGGCAGTATTCGCGTGGCCTTTGAGCCGAGCTACGAGCCGACGGGCCCGTTTGGCGCCAAGTCGATCGGTGAGGTCGTCATCAACACGCCGCTCGCCGCCGTGGCCTCGGCCGTGGCACACGCCACCGGCCACCAGGTTCGCTCGCTGCCGATCACGCCCGAGAAGGCCCTGCTGGGGGAGTAACAGGTCAGCGAACAAGTCGTAATTGGCGGGGCGGGACAACTCGCCCCGCCTTTTGCACTCGTGGTGAGGTCGTGAGCCTGTAAAACGTGTGCGTGCGCTTGTCGTTCGTATCTGCTATCATTCCTAGTCTGTGCGCTCATGCGGGCGTGGCGGAATTGGTAGACGCGCCAGATTTAGGTTCTGGTGGGATTCCCGTGAAGGTTCGAGTCCTTTCGCCCGCACCAACGCATCTGCGTCGGCTTCGGCCGTCGCGACTCTTTGTTGCATAAAGGTACCAGCACCTCAGATAAGCTGGGCAGTATGAGGAGGAACGTGTTGAACATCACCGCTTCTGACGTCAAGGACGCCAAGCTCACCGCTACGGTCACCATCCCGGCCGCCGACGTCGACGCCGCGATCAAGAAGGCCTACAAGGACACCGCCAAGAAGTACCGCTTCCCGGGCTTCCGCGCCGGCAAGGCTCCCCGTCCGGTCATTGACTCCGCTCTTGGCGCCGAGGCTACCCTCGCTCAGGCCACCAACGACCTGATCGCCGCCAACGAGCCCGCCGTCCTCAACGAGCTGGACATCGTCCCCACCAAGAGCGGTGACTACAAGGAGCTCGACCTCGCCAAGGATCACGAGGACTACACCTACACCGTCGAGTTCTCCCTGCGTCCTGCTGCCGAGCTCTCCTCCTTCGACGCCGTCGAGATCGAGATGCCTCCCGCGGAGGTCACCGAGTCCGAGATCAACAACCAGGTTGAGATGCTCCTCAACTACCGTGCCACCTTCGAGGACGTCGAGGGTCGCGCCGTCGAGGCCGAGGACTACGTCACCGTCGACCTCAAGGCCGTCGAGAACGCCGACAACTTTGCCGCCGAGGGCCGCATGCTCATCGCCGGTAGCGACAGCAACCCCGCCGAGTTCAACGAGGCCCTGATCGGCGCTAACGTTGACGACGTTAAGACCGTCACCTGGACCGACGAGGTCGAGGAGGGCGAGGAGGCCGAGACCCACACCGTCGAGGTCACCGTCAAGGGCATCAAGGTCCGCAACACCCCCGAGCTCACCGACGAGCTCGTCAAGTCCGACTTCGGCTTTGACAGCATCGACGCCATGCGCGACGCCATCAAGATTGAGATCGAGCAGGACAAGGCTTCCCGCCTCCCGGCCGAGAAGGAGAACCGTTGCGTCTCCGCTCTCGCCGAGCGCCTGCAGCTCGACGAGATGGACGCCGACTACGAGCAGTCCGTCTTTGAGGAGCTTGGCCAGAACTTCCTGTCCAACCTCGCTGCCCGCGGCATGACCCTGGACACCTGGCTGCCGGCTTCCGGCCTGACCATGGAGCAGTTCATCGGCGACCTGCACAAGCAGGCCAACGACGTTGCCCGTGAGTCCCTGGCTCTCGACGCCCTCGCCCGCGAGCTCAAGATTGAGGTCACCGAGGACGACATCAACGCCGAGTTCGAGAAGGCCGGCGTCAAGGACGTCGAGGCTTCCAAGGCCGAGTTCATCGCCGATGGCCGCATGCCTGCCGTCCGCGAGTCCATCCGTCGCTCCAAGGCCGTCGACCACTTGGTCGAGAACGCCAAGGTGACCGAGGTCGACGAGACCGCCAAGGACGCCGAGTAATTCTCGCCACCTTGCCCGCGAGCGCATGCACGCGCCCGTGATGGGGTAAAGTTATAAGCCGGTTATCCGGTTGCTTCGTACGGTGCCAGCCAATGCATAGCATGCGGGCACCGTACGTTTATCTAGAACCAATTTGGTCCGCAAGAGAGAAATGGAGATGCGTATGATCGCTAAGTTCGATTCCGCCCTCGTGCCATACGTTATCGAGCAGACGCCGCGCGGCGAGCGCAGCTACGATATCTATTCGCGCCTGCTCAACGACCGCATCATCTTCTTGGGCGAGGAGATCAACTCCGTCAGCGCCAATCTGGTCGTTGCCCAGCTGCTGCATCTTGAGAGCCAGGATGCCGAGAAGGATATCTCGCTCTACATCAATTCGCCCGGTGGCGAGGTTTACTCCGGCCTGGCGATTCTTGACACCATGAACTTCATTAAGCCGCAGGTCTCCACCATCTGCGTCGGTATGGCTGCGTCCATGGCCGCCGTGCTGCTTTCGGCCGGCGCTAAGGGCAAGCGCTTCTGCCTGCCGCACTCTAAGGTCATGATTCACCAGCCCAGCGGCGGTGCCCAGGGTCAGCAAACCGAGATTGAGATCGTTGCCGAGGAAATCAAGAAGACTCGCCGCGAGCTCAACCAGATCCTGTCCGACGCCTCGGGCCAGCCGATCGAGAAGGTCCAGGCCGACACCGAGCGCGACAACTACCTGACCGCTGCCGAGGCCCTCGACTACGGCCTGATCGACCGCATCGTCACCTCGCGCGATCTCGCCGCGAAGGACGCCTAGGATGGCAGGTAATATGCAGGACAACTTTGACGAGAACGGCAACCCCATCCGCTGCTCCTTCTGCGGAAAAGAGCAGGGCCAGGTCCGTCGCCTCGTAAAGGGCCCGACCAACATCTTTATCTGCGACGAGTGCGTCGCCGCCTGCTCCGAGATCCTGGAGGAGTCGCTGGCTTCGGACTTTATGGATGCCGCCCGCAACGGCAAGCTGCCGGGCTTCCTTAACGACCACGGTCAGGCTGCGTCCCAGCCTGCCGTTGACCCCGAGGCCGAGGGCTTTGAGCTCGAGGACGACCGCCAGGTCATCACGCGCGTGCCGACGCCGCACGAGATCTATGACGAGCTTTCGGCCTATGTTATGGGTCAGGAGGACGCCAAGCGCGCCATGTCGGTGGCCGTGTACAACCACTATCGCCGCGTGATCGAGGGCGGCGCCGCGGTGTCTGCCTTTGACGACGGCATGGGCTCGCAGTTCGATGACGATATGGACGAGGTAGAGCTCGCCAAGTCCAACATCCTGCTGCTCGGTCCTACCGGTACCGGTAAGACCCTGTTGGCCCAGACGCTCGCTCGCATCCTCGAGGTGCCGTTTGCCATCGCCGACGCTACCGCACTCACCGAGGCCGGCTATGTGGGCGAGGACGTGGAGAACATCCTGCTCAAGCTCATCAACGCCGCCGATGGCGATATCGAGCGCGCTCAGGTTGGCATTATCTACGTTGACGAGATCGACAAGATCGCCCGTAAGGCCGAAAACCTCTCCATCACCCGCGATGTTTCGGGCGAGGGCGTTCAGCAGGCGCTGCTCAAGATTCTTGAGGGCACGGTGGCAAGCGTTCCGCCCACCGGCGGTCGTAAGCATCCCCAGCAGGAGCTGCTGCAGATCGACACGACCAACATCCTGTTCATCTGCGGCGGTGCCTTTGTGGGCCTGGACAAGATCATCGCCGACCGCGTGGGCAACAAGGGCGTGGGCTTTAACTCCGAGATCGCCGGCCCCACCTCTGTCGACGAGAACGACCTACTGCGTCAGGTGCTCCCGCAGGACCTCAACGCCTTTGGCATGATTCCCGAGTTCGTGGGCCGTACGCCCGTCGTCACCCAGACACAGGCGCTCGACGAGGACGACCTGGTGTCGATTTTGACCGAACCCAAGAACGCCGTGGTGCGCCAGTACCGTAAGATGTTCCAGCTCGAGGACGTTGAGCTTGAGTTTGAGGATGCCGCCCTGCACGAGATCGCCCGCATGGCGCTCGCCCGCAAGACCGGTGCCCGCGGCCTGCGCTCGATCTGCGAGGACGTGCTGCAGCAGACAATGTTCGACCTGCCCAGTGAGGAGGGTGTTTCCAAGGTCATCGTGACCGAAGCCTCCGTAAAGGGCGAAGAACAGCCCCAACGCATCTACGGGTAAACCAGCCTAAAACGTGTTTGCAAATAGCCTCCGACCACTCGCGGTCGGAGGCTATTTTATATATACGCAATAACCCCAACTGCCTGTGTTATTCTGTGTGTTTGTTTTAGCCTCAGCGAAGTCATTACAGACTGAAGTAATCGATACCTAAGGGGAGGAATGTAGGCCCGATTTTCGTAGATTCCGCACGAGCCGAAGACCACTTAATGTGGTCTTCGTGCGAGCCAGGACTTGACCGAGCGAAAATCGGGCCTACATTCCTCCCCGATGGGCAAGGGAGAGATATATGGAAGAAATGCCCAAGAACTACGATCCGTCGACCAACGAGCCGGCGATTCTGCAGAAGTGGCTCGACGGCGGCTACTACAAGCGCCGCGAGGGCG
The DNA here is from genome assembly GCA_900540995.1 of uncultured Collinsella sp. GTDB lineage: Bacteria > Actinomycetota > Coriobacteriia > Coriobacteriales > Coriobacteriaceae > Collinsella. Next base: position 120,549 of record UQHO01000002.1, read on the forward strand.
TGGGCGACTGCACCGTCACCATTCCGCCTCCCAACGTGACCGGCAAGCTCCACATGGGCCACGCCACCGACGACTCCATCCAGGACGCCATCATCCGCATGGCCCGCATGCGTGGCAAGTCCACTCGCTGGGTGCTCGGCACCGACCACGCCGGTATCGCCACGCAGACCAAGGTCGACAAGAAGCTCAAGAGCGAGGGCATCAGCCGCCTGGAGATCGGCCGCGACAAGTTTGTCGACGCCTGCTGGGATTGGACCCACGAGTACGGCGGCATCATCGTCGAGCAGATAAAGCGCATGGGCTGCTCCGTCGACTTCGATAACGAGCGCTTCACCATGGATGAGGATTACGCCCAGGCCGTGCGCAAGGTCTTCTGCGACTGGTACCACGACGGCCTGATCTACCGCGGCAAGCGCATCGTCAACTGGTGTCCCAACTGCACCACTGCTATCTCTGACGACGAGGCCGAGTACAAGGACGAGAAGGGTCACCTGTGGCACCTGCGTTACCCGCTGACCGAGCCGGTCAACGGCCAGGACTATATCGTCGTCGCCACCACGCGCCCCGAGACCATGCTCGGCGACACGGGCGTTGCGGTCTCCCCGAAGGACCCCGAGAAGGCCGCCTTCGTGGGCAAGACCGTCATGCTGCCGATCGTCAACCGCGAGATCCCCATCTTTGAGGATTGGCACGTCGACGCCAACTTCGGCTCCGGCTTTGTTAAGGTCACCCCGGCCCACGACCCCAACGACTATGCCATGGGTCAGGCCCACGACCTGCCGCAGATCAACATCTTCGACGAGCATGCGGTGGTCGTCGAGGGCTATGGCGAGTTTACCGGCATGACGCGCGACGAGTGCCGCGAGGCAGTCATCAAGTGGTTCGAGGAGCACGACCTGCTCGACCACGTCGAGGAGCACGATCACTCCGTCATGCACTGCTACCGTTGCGACGCCGCGCTTGAGCCGTGGCTGTCCGAGCAGTGGTTCGTCGCCGTCGATAAGCTCAAGGGGCCGGCGCTTGACGCCGTCAACTCCGGTAAGGTCACCTTCCACCCCGCGCGCTGGACGCAGACCTACACCACCTGGATGGAGAACCTCAAGGACTGGTGCATCAGCCGCCAGCTGTGGTGGGGCCACCGCATCCCCGTGTTCTACTGTGAGGACTGCGGCTGGGAGGACGCTCTTACCGAGGACACCGATGTGTGCCCCAAGTGCGGCGGTCATCACGTGCACCAGGACGAGAACGTGTTGGACACCTGGTTCAGCTCGCAGCTGTGGACTTTCGCCACGCAGGGCTGGCCGCAAAAGCCGGAGCTGCTCGAGGGACATCACCCCACGACGGCGCTCGTCACCGCGCGCGATATCATCGCGCTGTGGGTCGCCCGCATGGTCATGAGCTCGCTGTACTTCCTGGACGAGGTGCCGTTTAAGGACGTCGTCATCTACCCGACGATCCTGGCCAAGGACGGCAGCCGCATGTCCAAGTCCAAGGGCAACGGCGTTGACCCCATGGATCTCATTGGCATGTACGGCGCCGACGCCATGCGCTACAACCTGCTGACGCTCTGCACCAACAACCAGGACGTCAAGTTTGACGCGAACATCGACAAGAAGACTAAGAAGCTTATCGACAGCCCGCGTACCGAGCAGGCCAAGTCGTTTGTGACCAAGATCTGGAACGCCAGCCGCTTCCTGCTCATGAACATGGAAGGCTACACGCCCGGCGAGCCCGTCGTGGAGACGCCGGCCGACGCCTGGATGTTCAGCCGCCTGGCCAAGGCCGTCAAGATGGTCACCGAGGGCATCGAGAACTACACCTTTGGCGACATGGCCCGCGGCGTGCAGCAGTTCTTCTGGAACGAGGTCTGCGACTGGTACGTCGAGGTCACCAAGGCCCGCCTGAAGGGCGAGGGCCGTCTTCAGGCGCAGCGCAACCTGATCTTTGTGCTCGATACCTCCATTCGCCTGATGCACCCGCTTATGCCGTTTGTCACCGAGGAGATCTGGGACAACATGCCGGCGAGCGTGCTCGACCTGGACGCCGAGGGCAACGTGAATCGCGCCGAGGCGCTCATGATCGCCAAGTGGCCCGAGCCCGCCGACTACGCCAAGTATGTTGACGAGGACGCCGAGCGCGCGTTTGAACTGTGCCGTACCGTCGTGTCTGCCGCCCGCGCCACGCGTTCGCGTTATCGCTTGAGCCCCAAGGCCGAGCTAGACGTGGTCGTGCGCGCCGGTGCCGAGGACATCGAGAAGCTCGAGAGCCTGCGCTCCACGATTGAGCCGCTGGCGAACACCGTTTCGCTGGTCATGGGTACCGATGTTGAGAAGCCTGCCGCGAGCATTGCCGTGGTCGATAGCGGCGTTGAGGTCTTTGTGGTGCTCGAGGGCAAGGTCGACCTTTCGGCCGAGAAGGCGCGCCTGGAGAAGGAGATCGCCGCGGCGCAGAAGGAGCTCGCCGGCTGTGAGAAGACGCTCGCCAACGAGGGCTTTGTGGCCAAGGCCGCGCCCGCGGTGGTCCAGAAGAAGAGGGACCGTGCAGCTGAGCTCAAGGAGATCCTGGCGGCGCTAACTGCTCAGGTTGCTGACTTCTCGTAGGTCTTACTGAGGGGCGCGTCCCGACGCTTTGCTCGCTACTGCGGACACCTATTCCGCCGTTCTAACGAACGGCGGACCGGTCCCCCCCGAGCCCAACAG